>DBXJ01000044.1:10442-44795 GCA_002309475.1 Bacteroidales bacterium UBA1215 | reverse complement strand
ATTGTGATACCACGCTCTCTCTCCTCAGGAGCCTTATCAATGTTAGCGTAGTCTACGAACTGAGCAGAACCGCTAAGGCCAAGAACCTTAGTGATAGCAGCTGTAAGAGTTGTCTTACCATGGTCAACGTGGCCGATTGTACCAATGTTAACGTGTGGTTTACTTCTTTCGAATTTTTCTTTTGCCATACTATTTTTTTTTACTTAAGGTTAATATTCAATTTAATTACCTAATATTCATACCAAAAGAGCCAGCGACGAGAGTTGAACTCGTGACCCCTTCCTTACCAAGGAAGTGCTCTACCACTGAGCTACGCCGGCTTTGGAGAGCGGAAGACGGGGCTCGAACCCGCCACCTAAAGCTTGGAAGGCTTTCGCTCTGCCAAATGAGCTACTTCCGCTTTTAAACAAAAAACTGCAATAAAAACATTCTTTTATCGCAGGTCTTTGTCTTTCGATGTGGGGGGGGGAGGATTCGAACCTCCGAAGGCTCAGCCAACAGATTTACAGTCTGCCCCATTTGACCGCTCTGGTACCCCCCCAGCCTTTTAAAATCAAAGAACCTGAGCCACTAGAGGGATTCGAACCCCCGACCCGCTGATTACAAATCAGCTGCTCTGGCCAACTGAGCTACAGTGGCATTCAACCCAGATTTTATATTATGCTGAATTGGAATTGCAAAGATACAACTAATTTTAATACCAATTAAAAAAAAATTTACTTTTTTTTTAATATTCATAAATTAATTGATTATGAAAGTGTTATATTTTGAAAATATTTTTTTTCTTTCTATTTTTTCAACATTTTTATCCACTTTTTTGCAATAATTTGTTACGTTTTTTTCATAAAAACGGAAACTTGTGTTATTTTTATAACATTTTTTCTTAGAAAAAACAATTACTTCGCTTCTTTTTCACTCAATTCCAGCCATCGCATGGTTTTTTCTTCCAACAATGCATCTGTATCAGCATATTGTTGCGATATTTCCATACTTTTTTGTGGCGACAAAGCAGGATTGTTCAACTGCTCCAACAAATCTTTCTTCAAAACTTCTAATTGCTCAATTTCTTTCTCCAATTGATTGAATTCCTGTTCCTCCTTATAAGTACGCTTATTAGGATTAGGTAGTTTTATCGGCTTGCTCTCAACTGCTTTTTCTAACTTTTGCTGTCTTTTAATCTGCTGATTTTCTTTTTGCTTGCTAATTTTATAGTCGGTATAATTCCCATAATAATCTTTTATGTTGCCATTTTCTTCCATGATAAAAATATGGTCAACCAACTTGTCCATAAACCATCTGTCATGAGAAACTATCAGCATGCAACCTTCAAAATGAAGCAAAAAATCTTCTAATATATTTAATGTATCAATATCAAAATCGTTGGTGGGCTCATCCAAAAGCAGAAAATTAGGATTGGTGATCAGTACCATCAACAAGTGCAACTTTCTTCGCTGCCCTCCACTCAAACTTTCATAAAAAGTATATTGCAATTCGTAACCAAAGCCAAAATGATTGAGAAAAGCTGAGGCAGAAATTAGATTTCCGTTCGACATTCGCACCATCTCAGCATGTTCCTTTACTATATCTATAATACGTTTGCCATTGTTTTGAGAATCTTTTTCATCTTGACTATAATATCCTATATGTATAGTCTGCCCCAAGGTGATTTTTCCTTGTGTTGGTTTTAATTCATTGGCAATTAAACGAATAAGAGTTGTCTTGCCACTCCCGTTTTTACCTACCACTCCACATCTTTCACCCCGTTTGAAAATATAGGAAAAATCTTTGATGATTGGTTTACCTTTTTCGTAATTAAAATCTAAATTGTTAATTTCTAATATTTTATTTCCAATTCTCTCGGATTTTACAGCAAATGCCTGATCAGTTTGCGGAAGGTCTACTGTGATTTTTTGTTTTAATCTTTCAAAATTATCAATTCTTGACTTAGACTTTGTACTACGTGCCTGTGGTGTGGAACGCATCCATTCTAACTCCCGGCGATAGATATTTTTGTTTTTTTCCACTTCTGCCAACTGATTGGCGATGAATTCTTGTTTTTTTTCTAAATAATAATTGTACTTACCTCTGTAACGTACAATTCCATTTGATGTCAACTCCAAAATCTCGGTGCAGACTTTATCTAAGAAAAATCTATCGTGTGTTACCATAAGCAAAGTGGTGTTGGCAGTTGTAAGAAAATTTTCAAGCCACTCAATCATTTCAATATCCAAATGATTGGTGGGTTCGTCCATGATCAAAAAATCAGCATCAGAGAGCAATACTTTTGCTAAGGCTACTTTTTTTTGCTGTCCTCCCGACAATTCTCCAACCTTTTTGAAAAAATCTTCTATAGAAAATCGGTGTAAAACCTCTTTTGCCCTTGCATCAAAATCCCAAGCTTTGTAGGTATCCATTAAATCAATGGCTTGCTGCAACTTTTCTCTATTTTCTTCATTGTCAGCTAATTTTACATTATTCAAGGCTGATTCATAAGCACGAATAGACTGCACTTGCAGACTCTCCTCACTAAAGACTGCATCTAGAACAATTTTAGAATTATCTATATCGGTAGTTTGTGAAAGATAGGCGACTCTTATATCATTTCGTAAGGTATAGGCACCTTCATCAGCCATATCGCGACCAGTGATAATATTTAATAATGTAGATTTTCCCGTACCGTTTTTGGCTATCAAGGCAATTTTTTGCCCTTTGTCAATGCCAAAAGTTACATGTTCAAATAGCAATTGTTCTCCATAATATTTAGCAAGATTTTCTACACTAAGATAATTCATAAAATTGCTAAATAATTATAATTCAGGCATCTTTACTTCAAAATGAATTGGTTTTTGGCAATTCATGGTACAGCTATTGCAAGATATATTTTGACCGGACAAACGTTTTTGCACTAAATCTTCTGTATAATCTACCAAAGCAGCAATAGAAATTTTGTCAACAATCTCTTTAGCAAAAGCATGCATCAACAATTTTTTCGCATTTCTTTGGCAAATACCTCTTGAACGCATATAAAAAATAGCATCATCGTCCAACTGCCCAACCGTAGCACCGTGCGAACATTTTACATCGTCGGCATAGATTTCCAAAAACGGCTTGGTGTCAATTGTGGCTTGGTCGGTAAGCAAAATATTGTGATTC
Organism: Bacteroidales bacterium UBA1215; assembly: GCA_002309475.1. Taxonomy (GTDB): domain Bacteria; phylum Bacteroidota; class Bacteroidia; order Bacteroidales; family WCHB1-69; genus UBA1205. The sequence goes on along the minus strand of DBXJ01000044.1, from coordinate 41,642 downwards.
ACTTGTGCCGACTCTGTTTTTTGGGCATCTTGAGCCACATAGATATGTCCTACAAAATTAGCTTTCGCCTCATCATCTATAATTCCATTGTACAATTGTTGACTTTTGCAATTAGGCACATGATGATTGACAGATAAACAATTTGTTACATCTTGTTTTTTGTCAACCAGATACAAACCGTTTAAGTCAATATTTGCATATTCTCCATACAGATGACTATTCAAGGTGTTGTGTACTATACCGCCATTGAAAACATTGGTATAGGTTTTAACATTAGTATTGGCACCTTGATAAATGGTAGCATCGTTTATCAAAACGGAACGCTCATCTTTGTTTTCTAATTTATAGTAATCTACAGAAGCACCTTCGTCTAAAAAGATTTCTGTGGCGGTATTGATCAACGTATAGCCTCCTTCGATGGTATCATCACAATGCATCAATTTCAAAGACGCATTTTTACCAACTACTATCACATTTTTCATGTTGATGAACAAATCACTATTTGAATTGACCACATTGACCAACTGAACCACTTGCTTAAATTCTACGTAATCAGGAATATATACAAAAAATCCATCTTGACAAATGGCAGATGCCATATCAAACATAGATGAATGTTTGTATTGTTTTGATAGAGAAGAACAAGCATTTAAAATGTCTGCATATTGTTTTTTTGCATAAAGCAAACTACCTATTACCACTCCACTCGGAAAAATGGTGATAGGAGCATTGTTGTGCACATACCAACCATTCAAAAAAGCAAACAAATGCGATTCCAACTGATTGATATCACAATGGAAAAACTGACCAACCGGTTGATAGGTTTGTGGTTCTTTTTGTACTATATATGGATGATTGACAACTTGCTCAAAATGAAAATTTCGCCACATTTCATTATCTTTTGTAGGCACTCCGCGTTGCAGAAAACTATTGGCATAATACTGATAGTCTGCATCTTTATTACCATCAAAAGATTGGATATATTTTTCAAAAAAACTATTTATTTCCTGTTGATTTGTTTTCATCTTTTTTACTTTCATTGATCAAATATTTTGGCTGTGCATAATATGGTTTTACGATGGAATAAACCAAACATGCTATACCTGCCAAAACAAATGGGATACTCAACCATTGTCCCATATTGAGTGTCATATTGGCTTCAAAGTCCACTTGGTCTGCTTTGATAAATTCTATCAAAAAGCGAGCAACAAATATCACTATCAATGCAGTACCTATAGAACGTCCTGCAGGAATATGTCCCTTTGCATGCTTAAAATAATACCACATTTGATATGCAAACAAAGTCAAATATACCAACGATTCGTACAATTGTGATGGATGACGAGGTTCGCAGCATTCGCTTGTTCCTTCCAACTGCATAAATACAAATCCCCACGGAACATTTGTCACAGTGCCGATTATTTCAGAATTCATCAAATTGCCACATCTTACAAAAGCTGCTGCAATAGGCACACAAATAGCCACTCTATCCAACAACCACAATATATTCACCTTATTTTTATAGGAGAAATAAAGCACATAGCCAATTATTGCTATTGCTCCTCCATGACTTGCCAAACCGGCATATCCTGTAAATTTCCAACCTGCCGGAGTGTTGGTAAATGGAATGAAAATTTCTAATAGATGATGACTGAAATACTCCCAATCGTAGAAAATACAATGGCCTATTCGCAAGCCGACAATGGTCCACAAGATGGTTAGCAGTGCAAATCTATCAATTTTTTCGTGTGACAGATTTTCATTGGTGGCAATTTTCTGCAAGACAAGATATGCCAATATAAATCCTATGGCCAGCAAAAAGCCATACCAACGGATTTCCAAATTGCCTATGTGAAACAAAATTGGATCTACATTCCAAACAATTTCCGATATTATGCCCATCTTTCTAAAATTTTATTTTACCGACCAAACAACTCCGTCTTTGGTATCTTTTATTTCCACTCCAATTGCTGCCAATTTGTCCCGAATAGCATCTGCAGAAGCATAATCTTTATTGAATTTTGCCTGCTTTCGCAAATCGATGATAATGTCCATCAATTGATTGTCTAAGCCATTGTTTGCATTGGATTGCGGAATATATTTCATACCCAATATGTCAAACAAAAAAGTATCGAACAAATTTTTCAATTCGTTGATATTTTCTTGTGTAAGCATTAGCTTTCCATCATAGGCAGAATTGATAATTTTGGATGCCTCAAACAGATTGGCAATAACCATTGGCGTATTTAAATCATCGTCTATGGCTGCCTGACAATCTGCATAGAGTTTACCGATGTTTTCTGTTGACGTTGCACTATATTTCAATTTGTCTATTAAAGAATAGGATAGAAACAATTTTTGCATACCTTTTTCAGCTGCCTGAAGAGCTTCGTTGGAGAAATCTACGGTACTGCTATAGTGAGCTTGAAGTATAAAAAAGCGAATTGTCATTGGTGAATAAGCCTTCTCTACCAATTCTTTACCTTCAGCATTTTTATGCGATATGCCATTGAAAAATTCGTTGAGTGTAATAAAATTGCCTAAAGACTTACCCATTTTTTGTCCATTGATGGTAATCATATTGTTGTGCATCCAATATTTTACAGCATGTTGACCGGTGGCAATTCTATTTTGACAAATTTCCGATTCGTGATGAGGAAACATTAAATCCATGCCTCCGCCATGAATATCAAATGGAACACCTAAATATTTAGTACTCATTGTAGTACATTCCAAATGCCAGCCGGGGAAACCATCACTCCATGGTGACTCCCAACGCATAATATGTTCAGGAGCGGCTTTTTTCCAAAGGGCAAAATCGGCGGAATTACGTTTTTCTTCTTGTCCGTCCAAGTCTCTGGTAGTTGACAACATATCTTCCAACTTACGACCTGACAATATGCCGTAATGATAATTTTTATCGTATTTTTGTACGTCAAAATATACCGATCCGTTGGACACATAAGCATATCCGGCATCTAATATCTTTTTCACTATCGCAATTTGCTCCATAATATGACCGCTTGCACGAGCTTCTATACTCGGACGCAACACATTAAGGGCATCCATTGCAAAATGATATTTATCCAAATAGAATTGTGCCACTTCCATAGGCTCCAATTGTTCTAACCGAGCTTTTTTTGCTATTTTGTCTTCCCCTTCGTCGGCATCGTTTTCTAAATGTCCAACATCGGTGATATTACGAACATAGCGAACTTTGTAGCCCAAAAATTTCAAATATCTAAACAACACGTCAAACACAATAGCCGGACGTGCATGTCCTAAATGCGGCTCTCCATAAACAGTCGGACCACAAACATACATGCCGACAAATGGTGACTGAATTGGTTGAAAAATCTCTTTTTTTCTCGTTAAAGTATTTTGTATCTTAAAATTGTTTTCTTTAATACTCATGTTATTTTTCTTTTGGATTAACAACTCCTGTAATTTTTAATGTGGTAGAAGGTCGTTCAGGATCGTTGCAAATAACATCTATGGTACGTAATTGTTTACCTTTTTTGTTAGATGTTTTAAAAATAGCCTTCACATTAGTACTTTCACCCGGTTCTAATTCCATTTTTTCCGGTTTTACCAAGGTACAACTACACGATTGTTTCAATTTTCTTAAATATAGCGTACTCTTTCCTTCATTAGAAATGACAAATACATGTTCCACATCAGTTCCTTCTGTTACTGTTCCGAACTGGTATTCTTCAGTAGAAAACTTAATTTTTGGAGCATTTTGTCTTTGTTTGGGTGTCCATGAATCAAAATCATCTAAAATTCTGCCAGTGATATAAAAGGTTTTGTTAGGTCTATCGGTATCAGTTGTCGTGATAACAATTTTATCCCAAACAGGTCCCCAGTCATTTTTCTTGCTGGCATCATATTCAAACACCAAAATACCGGCTGTCATGGGTGCCAATTTCGGAGTCAGATAGATAATTTTGACTGCCGGTGGCAGGTTGTTTTTTACAAATGTCATCTCCGAAGTGCTTTCATTGAAAAAATGAAAAGTGTCTTTCACCACTTTTGTCGGTGTAAGATTATTGTAGGTTTTTTGATTTCTAATATATCTTACATTGCCTTCTTTCATGGAATAAATTTCTTGAATGGTACGTTGACGAGGTTCTACCGTACCTTTCAACACCAATTGATATATATAATCTTTTCCTTTCTCTACTGTTTTTACTCTAATTGTATCCGAAAAGGCACCTGAGCGACCTTTAGGATCGTAATCTATTTGGATGCTTCCCTTGGCCTTTTTTGCCATTACATCTCGTTGATAGCTGGCTCTAATATAGTTTTGACCGGTTTTGACAACATCTATATAGGCATTTTTACTCTTGTTGACAAAATTAAAAGTGCAAGCTACTACACCTTTTTCTTCTTGAATGGTGGAAAAATCAAACGTTTGTGTTTCAAACTGTAATTTTTGAGAAAATACAGATACACAAACCATTAACATACTCATTAATACTACAATTCTTTTCATAACTTTAGCATTTAATTAACTTGCAAAAATAGTAAAAAAAAACGACTTATTCTTAATTTGCCGTATTTTTTTCTAAATTTTATAAATTTCCCTGTTGAACGAAGAAATTAAAAACAAAAAAACCGAGCAAACTCGGTTTTTTGTTCAAATATCTATTTCAATATTGATTGGGCTATTTCCTTAAAATCTAAACCATCGAAATTGCCGGAGGACATCATCAATAAAGTTTTATTTTTCCACTTCATTTTCAGCAAATCGTCTTTCAGCATGGAGGAATCTTGATATACTTTTATTTTTTCATTTTTGAAGGAGTCAAAAATCATTTCCTCGGTAATAGGCGGCAAATGTTTGTGGGCAATGGTATGCGGATTGAAATACACTATCGGCACATCGGCCTTGTCCATACAATGAGCATATTGTTGCAAGAATTCTGCCGTAAGACTGCTAAAAGTGTGCAATTCCAAACATGCCACCAAATCTCTATCGCCAAATTTTTCTCTTACCGCATCTATAGTCGCTTTCAACTTAGAAGGAGAATGGGCAAAATCTTTGTACATAGTAAAATCATCTGTTGCCTCCACCAATTCCAAACGCTTGGAAGCACCTTTAAAGGTGGTAATTGCTTGATAGAAATCGGCATCTGTAACACCTATTTGATTGCAAGCCAATCGTGCCGCATTGATATTCATTAGATTATGACGGCCAAATACCTGCAATGGATATTCTTTTCCGTTATCTATGATTACATAATTGCGGTCAACAATTTTATATGCTGGCACGCTATAGCCAATTTTTCGTTGAATAGGACAATTGTCGGCTACCCGACAGCAATTTTCATCTTCTTTACAATAGATAAAAGCACCTTTTTCGTCAATAGAGTCTGCAAAAATCTGGAATTGCTCCACATAATTGTCAAACGTAGGAAAAACATTGATATGATCCCAAGCGATGCCACTGACAATGCCTATATACGGACGATAAAGGTGAAATTTAGGTCGCCTATCGATGGCGGAAGTGAGATATTCATCGCCTTCTATCACCATAAAAGGTGCATTCTCGGTCAATTTCACCATCACTTCAAATCCTTCCAACTGTGCTCCTACCATATAGTCACATGCAATGCCGCAAGCATTCAACACATGCAATATCATGGATGTGATAGTAGTTTTTCCATGACTACCGCCAACAACTATTCTTGTTTTATCTTTTGACTGCTCGTATAAATACTCCGGGTAAGAATAGATTTTTAGACCTAACTGCTTAGCTTTCACCAGTTCCGGATTATCTTCACGAGCATGCATTCCTAAAATAACCGCATCTAAATCCGGAGTAATCTTATCCGGATTCCAACCGATATCTGTCGGCAAGATATTATACTTCTTCAAATGACTTTTTGAAGGCTCGAAAATTTCATCATCCGACCCTGTTACCTCATATCCTTTTATTTTCAACGAGATAGCTAAATTGTGCATGGCACTGCCACCGATGGCTATAAAATGTACTTTCATTTTTATCTATTTTTGATGCTACAAAGGTAGCACATTCAAATTTGTGTAGAAAAAAATTTTTCTCTTATTTACCAACAAAAAAATGTGCAGACCTTCAACAAAAAATGCTATCTTTGCATTTTAAGAAAAATAGGAAATATGTCAAATTTAGCAGTCAATATTGGAACTTTACAACTCAAAAATCCTGTTCTAACAGCCTCTGGCACATTTGGTTACGGATTGGAATTTGCAGATTTTATTGATTTAAACCGTTTAGGTGGTTTTATTGTCAAAGGTACTACTTTGCTTCCCAGAGAAGGCAACAACTATCCACGTATGGCCGAAACGCCTGCCGGTATGCTCAATGCTGTCGGTTTGCAAAACAAAGGTGTGGACTATTTTATTGAACATATCTATCCACAAATAAAAGATTTTCAAACAAATGTCATTGTCAACGCATCCGGTTCGTGCATAGACGACTATGTCGCCGTGGCCGAAAAAATCAATACACTGGACCATATTCCCGCTATTGAACTCAACATTTCCTGCCCAAACGTAAAAAAAGGCGGCATGGGATTCGGAACCTCTTGTGAATCGGCTTCCCAAGTGATAAGCGAAGTGAGAAAAGTGTACAAAAAAACTTTGATAGTGAAATTGACTCCCAATGTTACCGATATTGTCTCCATTGCCAAGGCAGCCGAAGACAGCGGTGCGGATGCCGTTTCGTTAATCAACACCTTGCTTGGCATGGCCGTTGACGCAGAAAAGCAAAAACCAGTGCTTTCCACCATCACAGGAGGTCTGTCCGGAGCCTGCGTAAAACCCATTGCATTAAGAATGGTTTGGCAAGTCAGTCATGCTGTCAATATTCCTGTAATAGGCTTGGGAGGCATTATGAATGCCACCGATGCCGTTGAATTTCTGTTAGCAGGTGCCACCGCTATAGAAGTCGGCACTGCCAATTTTATCGACCCGCAAATTTCGGTAAAAATTGTTGACGGCATCAATGAATACCTTGACAGAAAACATATTTCTTCTGTAAAAGAAATAATCGGACTTATCTAATCAGGCTTTCACAACCATGCCTTCTATGGCTGGACTTGTATTGGCAAACACTTCCTTGGCTTCATTCACCAAAGGATTGATATCTTTGTAGCGTGCTGAAAAATGCCCTACCAACAATTTTTTCACACGAGCAGCCTTGGCTATTTCTGCAGCTTGTTGAGAGGTGGAATGATATTTATCGGTAGCGACGGCGGCTAAATCGTGCATAAAAGTAGCCTCATGGTAAAGCAAATCCACTCCTTTTATCTTCTTCACCACATCCGGTGAATAGGCAGTATCGGAACAATAGGCAAAGGATTTTAAATTATCTACCTTGCGGGTGATTTGTGCATGCGGAAGCACAATTCCGTCTTCTGTTTCATAGTCAGCTCCGTTTTTTATCCTCTCCATCCATTCTTTGTTAGGATGATATTGGTTGACAAAGTCTTTGTCCAACACATAAGGAGGACCTTGTTCAGTGAAAACAAAGCCATGTGTTTTAATACTATGGTTGAGAGGAAATGCCTTTACAATCATGCGGTCGGTTTTCAGCAAAGTGCTATTGCCGTCTTTGATAGCGTGAAAAACGATTTCGTATTGCAATTGCGTACCATCCACCGACAACATATTATTTATCAATTCTTTTAGTGGCTTATGAGCATAAATATGCAAGGGGGCTTTTCTGCCCAAAAGGTTTTGGGAAAATATAAATCCAAACAATCCGAAAAAATGATCTCCATGCAGATGGCTGATAAAAATATGTTCTATTTTCTGCATACAAACACTATTTCTTCGCAATTGCATTTGTGTGCCTTCCCCGCAATCTATCAACATCAGCGATTTCATTCTATCGGAACGAAGCAAATAGGCACTCGGATAGCGAAATGCAGTCGGAGTGGCGGAACTACTTCCCAAAACAGTTAAAAACAATGACATATTATATACTTTACAATTTGCAAAAGTACTAAAAAAATTAATATAAGCAACAATGCTCCTATTCAAATGTTGACACATTGGCAAGATAAGTAAAATCAAGCACACCTATTGCTCTTCACAACCCACTGCATAATTAAAGAAACAAACTCGTGTTTCTTTCCGGCAACGGATTTTAAATGTCTCTGTTTCTACTTTCTTAGCAACACCAATAGAAATATTTATTCAACACTGATACACAACAAATTTCTATCAAATTCACTTTTGTATTGTTTTTTTAATTATTTTTGCAAAAAAATAGTTTAACAAAAGTTGCATTTGTGACTTGAATGTAGCATTTAATAATCTTATGAATATGAAAAAAGTATTTATTTTCCTATTATTTATTATTTGTGTTGCCTGCAACAAAGAAACAGAAATTTTCAAGTCAGATAAATTCTCCGTAAGCAATATCTTCGTTGACACCAATGTACTGAAAGCGTATTATCCGATACTTGCAAACGACAATATTTATTTTGCAAGTAAAGACATGCACACGATGATTACATATAACATAAAGCATCAAAAAACGGATACTTTGTTAGTTTCACCGTCAAAAATTGTGCGTGTCTCACCTTTGAATGACACCAATATTTTTTACTATATAGCAACACAAAACGGGGAAATGCTAAAAAACACACTGACAAGTGACTATAACTTTCTGAAAAACGTCAAAAATACAGTAACACACCCTTATTGGGGAAAGAATTTTATCATACATGCAGGTGCGAATCAGATGACCCGAATAGGAACAAACCGATGGATTGCAGAATGTTATTACTGGTATTGCTACGCGGAAGGCTATTCATTGATGTTAAAAAACAAAATACCGTTATTTCTCATTTTTGATATAGACAAAGATACCAATATCATTCCTGTTTCTTTTTTCGGCCGGTATCCTCAGTCATATCCGGATAACAACTATTTTGACCATGGCTTTCTATACTATTGCTACAATAAAAACCGGAATGAAATTATTTGCTATACAAAATTGCATGATTCAATAGTTCTATGCGATTCATTAGGAAGAAGAATAAAGGACTGTTATTATGGAAGTAAGTTTCATAACCGAATCCCCTTCCAAAAAAAAGAAGACCAAACCGCTATTGCTGTAACAATACATTTACATTCCACTTGTACATATTATGGCCCGTTGATTTATGATTCATACAGAAATGTATATTTACGTGTTTTATGCTTACCACGTCCCCAAGATAAAAATGAAATCTTCAAAACCGATATTGCTACAGACTATTTGATTATTGTTGCAGATGAAAAATTTAATATCAAGTATGAAGTATTTTTTGACGGAGATGAATATGCATTACCATTAGGAAATATTCTCATTAATGAACAAGGTGTACTAATTTTTAAACAAAATAATGAAAATGAAAAAGACAATAAGAAAAATGAAGATAATGCCACTTGGTTTATTTTTGATTAGTTGTTTGATATTCAGTTGTCAATCCAAACAAGAAAAACCTTGGGAAAGATATTTGCAAACCGAACAAGAGGAAAATACAACCCAAGATACCACTCCCTATTGCCGGGAAACAAAAATATTCACTGCCTACACAGATAGCTTGAAAATAGATGTTCCTTCACATGAATACACTTATTTTATCATTCCGAGTGCATCTTGCGGAGGTTGCGTCAGCACTGCCATTTATGTTTTATTTCCCGAAAGCGGAACCAATACAATGTTGATTGTAGGCGAAGGTATTGCAGAAAAATATCCGCAACTATATAGTAAAGAGCGTGTTTTTGTAGATACCGCTTCTTTGTGCGACATACTCAATTGGGAATATGGAAATATTATCGAAATTAAAACCAAAAACAAAAAAGTGATTCACATAAAAAGTTATTCTGCAGAAGAAATGTATAATATGCAATAAATTCATCCAGCACCGATATGTAGCAAATTTCAATCAAATATATTTTTGTATTGTATTTTTTATTATTTTTGCAAAATATTGGTCTGTTGCATCAATAGGTCTTATTAAAAAATAATTATTCAACTTTAAAACAAAAGCAAATGAAAAAGATTTTGTATTTAACCATGTTAATCGTAGCTATCAGCACTGCAAGCATGCTTGACGCTAATGCTCAAAACAAAAAAACAATAGATATCTCCATTAAAGGCGGAAAAATTGTAAAACTTGACGATGGAATAAGATATATCGGATATCGTACCGTTGAAAAAACTGAAATACTGACGGCCAATGGAGATAGAAGTATCATCATAACATGCAAAGGAAGGGGAGTAACTGAAATGCCCGATATTTCTTTCACCTTGTCCAACGATACGGACACTATGTTGCAATCTGTACTAAACAATGCCATAGAACGTATCAAACAAGCAATAGATTCCGGTACAACCCATGGCAATATCAGCGAAAACGGATATCATTTTATTTGGACCGACGGCAATAAAAAATTGGACAAAGATAGTGGCAAATATGTGTATGATTATAAAGTAGAAATTACACACGATTAAAAGAAACCACAAGCATAAATGAATTTTTCTCGTATTCCGCAAAAAAATTGCTTTTATTGATAAAATTGAATGATGGCAAAAAAATTTTTGCTACATTTGCAAAATTATTTTTACATAAACAAACACATACAATATGTACGATAACAATCACGGGCTATACATTGCCCATTGCAAAGATGGAGCACTTGCCATCAAAGGAAAAATGGCCAATCGTCATGGTTTAATTGCAGGTGCTACAGGTACCGGAAAAACGGTTACCCTACAAGTAATGGCAGAAACTTTTTGTCAAGCAGGAGTTCCTTGTTTTATGGCAGACATGAAAGGAGACCTCTCCGGCATCAGCCAAACAGGTCAGATGAGTGGTTTTATTGAAAAACGTCTAACAGAATTCGGAATAGAGCAACCACAATTCCAAGCATGCCCTGTTCGTTTTTACGATGTTTACGGTGAACAAGGTCATCCTATCCGTGCCACTATCTCACAAATGGGACCACAACTACTTTCCCGCCTGCTCGGTCTCAACGACACCCAAGATGGTGTTCTTAATATAGTATTCCGTATAGCCGACGAGCGAGGATTGTTGCTATTGGATTTGAAAGACTTGCAATCCATGCTCAACTATGTATCACAACATGCCAAAGAATATACTACGCAATATGGGAATATATCAGCCACATCCATAGGTGCCATACAAAGGGCATTGTTACAATTGGAAAATCAAGGTGCCAACAAATTTTTCGGAGAACCGAGCTTTGACATTTACGATTTTCTCCAAACCGAAAGCGGCAAAGGTGTGATGAGTGTGCTGGCAGCAGACAAATTGATGCTGCAACCCAAACTATATTCCACCTTCCTGTTGTGGCTATTGTCCGAACTCTACTCCACCCTGCCTGAGGTCGGTGACTTGGACATGCCCAAATTAGTATTCTTCTTCGACGAAGCTCACATGCTTTTTGAAGATACCTCCAAAGCCATGACCGATAAAATAGAACAGGTTATTCGTTTGATTAGAAGCAAAGGCGTAGGCATTTATTTTATCACCCAAAGTCCTACCGACATACCTGAAAACATACTCGGACAATTAGGCAATCGTGTTCAACACGCTTTAAGAGCCTACACTCCCAAAGATCAGAAAGCGGTTCGCACTGCCGCAGATACTTTTAGAGCCAACCCGAATTTCAAAACCGACGAAGCCATCACCACCTTGGAAACCGGAGAAGCCTTGGTCAGCTTCTTGGACGAAAAAGGTGCTCCCAGCATAGTACAACGTGCCAAGATATTGTTCCCGCTTTCACAAATAGGTGCCATCAGCGAAGGACAAAGATTGGATATTATCAAACAAAGCCGTATCTACGGAAAATACGATACACCGATAGATCGCGAGAGTGCCTTTGAAATGTTACTCAAAGAAAGCGAAGCTCAAGACGAAGTTATAGTAGCACCTACTAAAAATACCACACCTGCAGCATCGGGAAAAATAGACAAAACAAGTGCTAAAGGGAAAGGAAAGGGTATCTTTTCCAAAGTACTAAAGGCTATATTTACTGCTGCTACTGCCACGGCTGCTACTGCTGTTGGAACAGCAGTAAGTAACAAAGTGACGGGTAAAAAGAGCAAATCCACCAAATCTACTACAGAAAAAATGGTAAAAAACACCACTTCTGCCGCCACTCGGACTATTACTCGTGAACTTACACGAGATATCTTGGGTAATTTGCTGAAGTAATATTTGTTTTACGATATGATATATAAAGGGTACTCATGGAGTACCCTTTTTGCATACCTTATTAATAGGTAGTTATTTGAATCTTAGACAAACAAAGTTTACATCTCTTGCCAAAAAGATTTATTCGGCAGAACGAACCAAACGCACCGAATATCCCACCATACGACTTTGGTAAGCTATTTTAACAGCGTTTGCGTAGAAATTCAAGAAATATACACGTCCCGAAGTAGTTGTAGTCGTCCAATAAGAGCCTTGGATACCTATACTGTAAGTTGAATTCATTACACGATTGCCGGCAGCGGGCAGAAATACACAACCGAAAGACTCTATTTTATCCCAATCGGTGCCATTAATAATATTAGAGGCAAATGTTGAATTTATTGTATTGGTTTCATTGAGCGTATAAACAGAGGTATTCCAACGGTCAGGAACAATGACTAATCCTTGTACTCCGTTTACTGTAGCTTTTGCATAACGTATGCCCGATGTGGTAGTACGAGTCTCCATCAAATAATTTAATTCATCGTAGGTCAACGTACGCCATGTACCGGGAGCATCTGTACTGTTGGTTTGAGGATTGTCAATAGCATTGTAAACACCCCAATCATAATTAGTACCTGCAATATCTTTTGGTCCGAGTACGTATTCCGTTTCAACACCACTAGACATATAAGGATATTTTTCTTCATATCCACTGGTTCCCCAACCAAACAAATCTATCCAACCTGTATAGGCAGAATCTATGTTGTTGTTGGCAGCACCAATAGTATCCCACTGATTGGGGGCAAATCGCCATGTGCCTGCCGCTGTACCATCTGCCACTTGATGGCTGCCTGTGGCACACCACTGCAAATTGCCGGGAGAAAAATACACTGTCTCTGTTTCAGAAACAGAAAACAATAAGATACATTCAAATGTCGCCTTATAGGTTTCATTTGATTTTACCGTGATAGAACGCGGATTGCTGGTATTGCCGTCTTGCCAAGAAACAAATTGATAACCGCTATTTGCTTTCGCTTCTATAGATATCACAGTTCCTTCGGCATAGGTACCGCCACCTGTTACACTACCCCATGCTGAATTGTTGGATTGCACTGTAATGGTGAATTCTTTTTTGCAGCCCGTTAACATTAAAGTTGCGACTGCGACGACTAACATCATTACCTTTTTCATCTCTTTCATAGTTTTTGGTTTCAATAAATGCTAAATATTTTATTTCTATCAGAAATTTGTATAATTCTTTTATTTTTGAATCAAAACATCTCCATGATCTTCCACTATTTTTCTATACCACCAGTCAGGATATCTTGGCTGATCGGGGAAGACATTTTGTCCCGGACGGTCTTCACTTTCCATAAAACGACCGTCCTTTTCTTTCTTGATATTTCCATCCATATATTTTACCAACAAATAATGACTTAGGTTGGTCCATGCAGTGAACATATTGTCAGCTTGCTCGTTGGAATATTTATTCAAAGCGGCTGTCAATTGGTCACCGGAAAGATTTTTCACTTTTGCATCATTGTCAGCTACCGATTTTACATAGCCGGTTTCCAAAGTACTTTGTACTTTTTGTAAATCCACTATCATGGCATCATAACGGGAATATACAAAATTGGCAACTTGATTGAACAACCAGAATGCAGATGTTGGAGAATAGGTTACCATATTTCCATTGCCTTCTTGGAAGTACAATGGTATTTGAGTAATACCACAATACATAGGACAATAAACGGTGCTATAAGTATCGTCTACGCCAAACCAAAGAATGCCACCCACTTTATTGGGCAACCAAGAACGACATTGTGCGATAAAAGAAAATCCGGTTTGTTGGGTGGAAGTGGCACGTTCGTGAACGTAGGTTTTTCCATCTATTTCCCAACCCATAGGACGCCAACGATAAGGACATTTATAAGGACCTGCACCCAAATCTTTTGTCATATCCATGGCAGTACCTTCGTAGTGGTCACGCATGAATGACATCATGTCTAACACACTGATTTTCTTGGATGGCTTCACCCACAATGGCATTCTATTTTTCAAATTATGCCCCATGGCATAATCTTCGTATTGTTGCATATTGTCTGCAGCACGATGGAAGAAAGCATAAACACGTGCTTCACAACCTCTTGCACCTCCAAAGGTAAGCGGATTGTAAGTTTCACAAAAACTAAAATCTTCATCTTTGCCGCTATATAAACCTTTCATACGAGCAAATTCCACTACATCGTATGCATAAACTACGTCTATATCTTTTTCAAAAATACGTTTCAAATTTTTGCTACTAATACTATTTTTAGATTGTTTTTCCATAGGGAAAGTAGTAATACGGGCTTGATTGGCATGAGCACAAATGTAGCCGTCCGGCACTCTGCGAGCCACCCAAACTGCTCCTTTTGTCCATTTTTTATTATTTATTTTTTCACCTTTTCCAATCAAATCCATCACCCAAACTTCATTAGGGTCTGCGATTGAAAAAGATTCACCTTCGCTTGCATAGCCATAGGTTGCCAGCAATTCTGCCATAGTCTTGATAGCCTCACGAGCATTGGAGGCACGTTGCAAAGTAAGGTAAATCAAACTGCCATAGTCAATTATACCATTTGGTTTGTACAAATCTTCCAAACCGCCGTAGGTAGTTTCCCCTATAGCCAATTGGCATTCATTCATATTGCCGACAACAGAATAGGTTTTGGCAACTTGTGGTATTTCACCCAATTTTTTACCACTATCCCAATCATAAACGGTAAACATAGTTCCGGCAGGATAGGTGGCAGCCTTACGATAGTACAACTCTCCGTACAATGTATGAGAATCGGCTGCATAGGAAATAAACGTGGAACCGTCTGTACTAGCTCCTTTAGTAACTAAGAAATTGGTACATGCCATAGCTGCACTTGTTGCAAAAACCAGTGCAGTGGCCACTGCTAAACTTACAAAATTTTTCTTCATTGTATTGATATTTATTATTTTGCTAATTGTGTTAAATATTTTTCTACTTGAGTTAAATAAAATACTATTGGTTGACTATCGTCAACACTCACCACCATATCGTAATACATGGCTTGCTGAGGATTTCTGCCTACCCGCAACTTTGCAGGCGTTGACGCTTGCAAAAGCAATACATGTTCGTCAACATTTGCAGACATGTCTATCAATAAATCAAATGGCTGATTTAGTTTTGGAAGAATCTGCTTGCTAATATCTCCCATAAAACTAAAATCTTTTTTACTTATCAAACAAACATTGGAAGAAGACATTTTTAAAGTGTCATTTACCTTATAACTATTGATATAGCAAAAAATCGTACATTTTTCCAACATGCCGTTTTCCCAATTTTTCACTATAGCTGCTTGCTCCTGCCATTGTTGCAAAGTGTTAAAAGAAAAAAACATACAAACTTTTCCTGCTGATGGTATGGTGGTTAACACAGGATGATTGGATTTTACCTCGTTGGCAAAATCCGTCAATTTATTTTGTATTTTTCTTTTTAACATCATGTTGCAAAGATAACATTTTTTACTGAATTATTTCAACAATAAATTTTTATCAGCAAAAAATTTCTAAATATTTATTTTCCCATCGGTGTCAATATCATCTGACAATGCACACAATCAAAGGTGACAGCAAAATCTTTTTCTTCATAACTTAACACCAATTTCGACGGCAACTGACCGGCACCTTGTTTTTTATGACAAGCATTCAATTCATTTCTTAGACAATATTTCGTCCTCATAACTTCTTTTCCGGAAGTTTTTTGCGAATATTCCGGTGCAAATTCTAACACTTTTGCTCCTATTTTTTCATAAAATGCTTTTGCCAAATGATTACTAACATTATAATGATAGTCCAACTCATCTAAATAGAATTTTTCTGTTTTTCGCTCGGCAGGTGGCGGGCATTGGTATATGTCCAGCAATTTTTTTTCATGTTGCTCAAACAATTGCCTCCGCATGGCATTCAACTGCGACATGGTAAAAAAATACACCTGTTGCAAGGCTATCTCCACCGATTTTACACTAAAAATAGCATCTCCACTCTTTGCCAACTGTGTTTGCATATTTTTGATTGCCAAATCTTGATTTTTTGCCAAATCGCTTGGTATCGGGGTGACAATTTGCGATGTATTTCCTTGCTCATCTACCAATTGCAAGACAATTTTTTCATCTTTTTCTTTTATCTGCAAACAAACAGCAATTTTGCGAATGGTTTTCTCCGTTTTTAACAAAGAGAAAAATTGTTTGTCGTAATTTCGATATACCTTGGTCCCCAGAGAAATATCTGTCCAATCGGTACATTTTATCCATTTTCCATCAACTGCATTCACATTCATTCCCACCCATTCTCCTGTGGAATCCTGCCAGCACAAACCATCCCCATTGACAATAATTTCGTTGGTATTGATACGGAAACCACCATGATGCAATTCATTCACCACGCCCAAATATTTTCCGATAGACTTTGGCGTACTATGGTTAGCCGTTTTCTGGCGTTCACCTGTAATGAAATAGTTTGTATAACCTCTATTAAAAGTTTTTTCCAAGTCCGGAACAAATCCAAACGTACATGTTCCCAACGAAGCATGCCCGTATTCCGCGTTATCTTCTATCACTTTGTCTAATTGCTGCCGATAGGCACTGACAACATTGGCGACATAAGACTCGTCTTTTAATCTGCCCTCTATTTTGAAAGACCTTACACCAACTTTTGCCATGTCTGCCAAATAGTTGATTCTATTCATATCTTTGAGCGAAAGATAATGCTGTGGCTTTAGTATTTCTTTGCCGGTTTCATCTTTCAAAACATATTTCAAGCGACATGGCTGGGCACAAACGCCACGATTGGCACTGCGTTGCCCTATATGATAACTCATATAGCATTGTCCGCTATAGCAAACACACAATGCCCCGTGTACAAAACATTCTAATTCTATATCACAATTTTGATAAATATTTTCTATCTCTTTCAATGATAGTTCTCGAGCCAGCACTACTCGACTGATACCCCAATTTTTATACTGCCGTATTTTCTCAACATCCACATTGTTCATTTGGGTGCTTGCATGCAAAGCTATGGGTGGCATATCCATCTGCAATAAGGACATGTCTTGTATCAATAGGGCATCTACTCCTGCATTGTATAACTGATATGCCATGGTACGGGCATATTCCAACTCGTTGTCAAACAAAATAGTATTGAGAGTAACATACACTTTGGCATGATAGCGATGTGCATATATTACCGCCTCAGCCACATCGGCAATAGAATTGCTGGCATTGTGTCTGGCACCAAAATCGGAGCAACCCATATAAACAGCATCAGCACCATGATTAATGGCCAATTTTGCCATTTCAAGGTGCTTTGCCGGTGCTAACAACTCCAGTTGTTCCATTCGACTATTCTAACGGTTTGCCCGTTTGTTGATAATCCACTATAAGTGTGGATTTATCTTTCTTTAAATAAAGTTCTATGGTATAGTATGGCTTTTTCTCCGGTGCAGACACTTTATAAGCATTCATGACCGTATATTTGGGATAATTAGTTTCTACTGCTGTACGAACTGCATAAGGAACCTTTGCATAATCTATCACATTTCTAGTATAAAACCAAACACCGCTATTACTGTAAAAAGCATAGTTTTGACCATATTTATCGGTGAAATTCCCCACCCAATTGCCATCTTCGTCTTCTTCCCATTGGACAGTTTTTACAGTTGGATATTTTTCTTCAAAGGCTCGTTTCACTTCCTCTGTAACAGGTCGTTTTACTTTCTCTTCTACAACTGTTTGTTCTTTTTTGAAATCGTCCTGCAACTGCAAGAAATCTCCATCACGGGTAAACCAAACTGTTGCATAAGGTTGGTTGATACCGCTCCGCTGAATCATTATTATATATATATTGCCTTCTGCTTCAAAATCTTCATCTGTAGTATAGTCCACTTTTTTGACAAGATAATCAGGATAATTTTTGTCTATCCAACGTTGAATGCTATTAGGCAATTCATCTCCGCTGATTTTTGCCGGATAGATATCTAATTGTCTGTCTTTTTCAAATTCTTTTTTAATTTTTGCCTCTTCTTTGGAGGCTTTTTTATCAACTACGTTATCTTCTGCACCTATTTTTTCTTCAGGAGCTTCCGCTTTAATAAAACGACCCGATTTGTCTAAATAGACTTTTGTAAGTTGTTGCGATTTGGCATTTTGTGGCTCTAAAATATTAATTAAGAATTGGTTATTCTTGTCGCTTCGGGTAATTTTGTAAACTGACTTCACTTTATAGTTTTGATAGAAAACATCCAAAGTTTTGTAACATGCCGACAACAATTTTTCAGGGTCGGCAGTCTCTCTGGTTTCTATCCAATAACCGGATGCTCCGAATTCGGATTCCATTGGCACTTCTCGCATCACATAATAAACCATGACAATGGTGTCGTTAGGAGTGGAATGCCACTGCATCTCGGTAGCAGTGGAAAATCTTTTCTTAAAAGTTTTCAATACCGGTGCCGGCACCTTGTCTTCTGACAACAAAGTAGGGTCCACTTGTACTTTTGATGCTTTTTTGGCAGGCTTTTTCGGCTCATTTTTAGACTGTCCGTATGCCACATTTCCACATAAGATTATTCCTATCAACAAGATAGCTACCATCTTTAAAGTTCTCATATTATTCATAGTATTCGTTTTTTCTATTTTACAAATGCAAAGTTAACATTTATTATTCAATTTTTCCAGCAAATTTTCCAAAATCTTTGTTGTTTGCTGCCAATTATAATGTTCTTTTACGTAACAACAAGCATTTTGTGACAGCATTTCGTATAATTGTTGATTATGCAGCAAATTTACAATTTCGTCCACATAGCCCAAAACACTATTGCAGACAATAATTTCTTTGTTGATAACTGCCTTGATAGGCTGGCTTGCCAAAGGTGAAGTAATGCAAGGAATACCCATAGCCATAGCTTCTAACAATTTGTTTTGCAATCCTGTACCTATTTCCATAGGCGCCACAAACAATTTAGACATGGCATAATAACTTCTTATATCCTCCACCCAGCCGGTTACCTCTATATGTTCACCTTTCAATGCTAACACTCTCGGAGATGGATCGACACCGCAAAGGGCTATTTTTATATGAGGCTCCCTTTTGAGCAATTCGGGCAAAATTTCATGGGCAATATATTCGCATGCAACAATATTGGGCAAATAGGACATGTTGCCAGTGAAAATAATGTCATATTTTTTCTCCACATGCTGAGGGACAAAATAGGTACTGTCAACACCATTGGGAACAACTACTATTTCGCTGGCGGCATAATGTTCTATCATTGTTCTATCTACTTGCGTGATAATTGTTTTTTCATCAAAATCCGCAAAAACATCCACTTCGTATTTTCTCAAACGATTGTACTCCATTTTACACAACCAACGCTTAAGAAAAGTAGATTTTTGCATCATTCTGTACATACCTTTGGAGAAAACATCTTGATAGTCAAGTACTTTTTTCTCTTTACGATGGCGAACATATTCCGCTGTGCGTATCAATTGTGAGTAAATAACATCGGGTTTTATCTCGTCTATTGCCTCGTTGATACGTTTTTTATAGCGATTGTTGAAAAAATAGCCACACTGAATGGGTAGACCCTTGAAGAAAAATTTAAGCATATTGCACAAGATAGAAAGTTTGTGCAATTTAAAAATCTTTACTTGTGTGCAAAAAGATGATAGTTCTTGCATCGCCTCCGGATGCAAAGACTTGTCGTTGAGAGCAAACAAATAGATGTCGTGGCGTTCTGACAAAATCTTTAACTGATTGTAAGCCCGCAATTTATCACCTTTTTCTAAAGGGAAAGGAACCCTTGATAAAACAACAAATATCTTCAAAATTAATCCTTTTTTATGAATTGGCAAAAATAGCATTTTTTTATGACTTTGTTGACTGATTTTTCATATTAAAAAAATTAAACATTTTTTGTTAAAAATATATTGCGGATGCTAACATTTGTTGTGTAAAAAAAAAGTAATTTTGCAAGATATTTTCATCAAAGCAAATTATAAGCGATATTTAATGGAAGATTCTCACAACAAAGAAATTGAAACGAACAACCCTATAGAACAACCTGCCAAAGAGCTTACCTCTGAAAGCGAAGAAAATTACATTCAAAAAGTATATCACATAAGAGATATGTTTTCGAATTGGTTTTTGGACTACGCTTCGTATGTCAACTTAGATCGTGCCATTCCTCATTTAGAAGATGGCTTGAAACCTGTTCAAAGACGTATTCTTCACTCTATGTGGGAATTGGAAGACGGCCGCTACAACAAAGTTGCCAACATTGTCGGCAACACCATGAAATATCACCCTCATGGAGATGCCTCTATTGAAGAGGCCTTGGTCAATTTAGGACAAAAAAATTTACTGATAGACTGTCAAGGTAACTGGGGTAATATTTTCACCGGTGACAAAGCCGCTGCCGCCCGTTATATTGAAGCACGCCTGTCGAAATTTGCTTTGGAAGTGGCTTACAACGAGAAAACAACTGCATGGAAATCGTCGTACGACAGCCGCAATAAAGAACCGATTTGCCTGCCGATAAAATTTCCGCTTTTGTTAGCACAAGGCACTTCCGGCATCGGTGTAGGTCTCAATTCCATTATATTGCCACACAATTTCAACGAATTGTTAGATGCATCTATCGCTATTTTGCAAAACAAAGATTTTGAAATCTATCCGGACTTTCCTACCGGCGGCTACATAGATGTAAACGACTATAGAAATGGTGCAAAAAGAGGAAAGGTAAAAATTCGTGCAAAAATAGAACAAATTGACAAGAAAACACTTGCAATTACCGAAATACCCTATACTACCACCACTTCACAGTTGATTGACAACATAGAAAAAGCCATCAAAAAAGGAAGAATTCCTATTGTCAAAATTTTTGACAGAACCGCTGACAAAGTGGAAATATTACTCACCTTGGCAGCCAATGCATCGGTTGACCAAACTATTGACGCCTTGTATGCCTTTACCAACTGCCAGTTGGCGATTTCGCCTGCTGCCTGCGTGATAGAAGACGACAAACCTATTTTCACCGATGTAAAATATATTTTGCGTGCCAATACTTTCAATACCAAAAAATTGTTGCAAAAAGAATTGGAAATCCAATGGCAGGAATTGGCAGACCAATGGCACTGGATTTCGTTGGAAAAATTGTTCTTTGAAAAACGTATATACAAAGAATTGGAAAAAGACGATCAAGAAAGTTTTGAAGCACAATTAGAAAACATTGAAAGGGCTTTCGACCCTTACCGGTCTATGTTCAAACAAGAAATCACTCACGACAATGTAGTGAAGTTGACAGAAAAACCTGTTAGAAAAATTTCTAAATTCGACATCAAAGAAGCGGAAGAAAAATTGGCGGGCATAGAAATGTATATGGACGAAGTGGAAAACAACTTGGCCCATTTGACAGACTACACTATCAACTATTTTAAACAAATCAAGAAAAAATTCGGTGTCGGCAGAGAGCGTAAAACCGAAATCCGCAATTTTGACAATATCTCCGTACCAACCGTTGCCGTTGCCAACCAAAAATTGTATATTGACAGAACCAATGGATTTATCGGCACGGGATTGAAGAAAACCGAAAGCGAATATTTGTTCGACTGCTCCGATATAGACGAATTGATTGTCTTTAAAGAAGACGGCAAGTTTATTATTACAAAAGTTTCCGAAAAGCAATTTGTCGGCAATGTTATCTATATAGATATTTTCAAGCGTAAAGACGAACGTACTATCTATAATTTAATCTATACAGACGGAAAATTGGGAACTTCTTATGCTAAGCGTTTTGCCGTAGGAGGCATTTCCAGAGACAAGGAATACGATATCACACAAGGCAAACCCGGCTCCAAAATCTTGCACTTCTCTGCCAACAAAAACGGTGAATCAGAAGTGGTGAAAGTGGTGTTGAAACCGAAACCCAAACTCAAAAAAACCAACTTTGAATTCGACTTCGGCACCTTGCAAATAAAAGGTCGTAACTCTTTGGGAAATATTGTTACCAAAAACCCTGTCAAAAGCGTTACCCTGCTAAGAAAAGGCACTTCCACTTTGGGAGACTTGGAGGTTTGGTTTGACGACAGCATCAATCGTCTCAATACCGAAAAACATGGTTATCTGCTCGGCAACTTCTCTGCCAACGACAAAATTATCGCCTTCTACAAAGAAGGTTACTACAAAATTACCGGCTTTGACTCTTCGGTGCATTTCGACGACAACCTCATTGCCATTGAAAAACTAAAAACCAACAAACCTATCACTGTCATCTATTTAGACGGTGAAAAAAACAAATATTTTATCAAACGTTTCTTGCCCATTGTTTCCGACAAACGCGTGGACTTTGTCTTCAAAGAACAAAATCAAACTTTTGTATTGCTTAGCACCAACTATTTACCTCAAATAGAAGTGGTTTGCGTAGATAAAGACAAAAAGAAATCTACCGAAACGCTTAGTCCTGACAGCTATGTTGAAATAGGTCGTATCAAAAATAAAGGTAAGAAGATTGCTATTGACAATATTAAAAATTTCAATGAATTAGAGCCGCTTCCTTACGAAGAACCGGAAGAGGAAGTTGTTACCGAAGAATCAGTTGACGAAGAATACACCTTGCCGGAAAAAACCGACAAAGATGACAACGAAGACGATTCCGGTTTTGAAGACCCTGGCATTCAAATGTCTTTAGATTTATGATAAAAAAGATTTTATTGGCATTAGCCATTGCTATCCTTTGTCGGACAGTTGCGGCACAACCTAAACACTTGGTACGAGGCGGTGTCCAATTTGGCTTTGATCTGCCTACCTGCCAAAAAGATTTCGGCAACCATTTCAACATAGAACAATCTCTTAACTTTGAAATAGGGGCATTTTGCCGAGTTGGCCGCCATCTTTACGGACAAGTGGGTTTGTATTATTTTGTCAACAAAATGCAAGTTTTCAATGCCGACACCGCCATCAACTTCACTTCTGCCGTAGAACTGGGGCAACTCAACGTGCCCATGTGGATAGGCTATGCGTTTTTTTGGAACAAGGTGTCGCTGCGACTCGCAGTCGGTGCACAATATAGAGGAATAGTCCGTTTATCAAACAACAAAATTGAATTCAACAAAGACCAAGTCCGCCTTCACAACGGAGACGCCATGGCGGGCATTGGCATCGATATTAGCAATCTTTCGTTAGACATCTCCTATCGAAAAGCCTTTAAATCTTTGGGTAAAACCGCCGACAGCCGCTATTTCCACGATGTAGTCAACCTGTCTATCGGAGTTGTTTTCTAAGCAGACAAATTTAGTAATATTTTTTTGCCCACATCACCTTTCTTGCTTCACCTACTCAACATTCCTAACAAGGCGGACAGACCTACCGTAGTAGCGGTTGTCGTTGGCCGAGGGATAAAGATAGCTTGAATTAAAGTTCAAATTGTACGCGCCACCTCTATCGTAGTACGTAGCCGACCAATAGCCGCCGCTAGAACCGACATTGCTGACCGAAGACCCACTACGGTAGCCAGCAGCAGGCAGGAAGACACAACCTACATTTTCCATTTTAGTCCAGTCAGTTGCACCAATAATATTGGATGTATATGCCGCACTTGCTGTATTCACGTTGGTTAATGGATAATAAGTATTACTCCAATTATCAGGAACAATGATTAACCCCACAATTCCACATACTGTAGCTTTTGCATAACGTATGCTTGAAGCAGTCGGACGAGTGTTTAACAAATAAACCCATTCATCTTTAGTCAGAGTACGCCATGTGCCCGGAGCATCGGTTGTTTGGGTTTTGGGATTGTAAATGGCATTATATGCTCCCCAATCATAATTGGTACCTGCAATACTATTATTTCCATTGCCATAATCAGTAGAGGTAATACTAGTCATATAAGGATATTTATTACTATACCCGCTGGTCCCCCAGCCAAACAAATCTATCCAACCGGTATCGGTAGAAGAAATATTACCATTAGCAGAACCTATCATATCCCATTGATTGGAAGCAAAACGCCACGTACCGGCGGCCGTACCATTGCCTGCTACAACATGGGTGGTGGCAATGTTGCCTCCATTGGTGGCACTCCATTGCAAATTGCCGGGAGAAAAAACTACAGAATCTGTACTACTTACCGAAAACACTGCATAACTATTCGCTCCATTTGTGGTAGTAAAATAAATTTCATTCCCGTAGGCTGTGCCTATAGCATTGGTAGCGTAGGCACGTATGTAATAGGTTGTTCCTGCTAATAATCCGGTCATATTACTTGTAAAACTGCCGGTATCTAAACCATCAGTTGTGTGATTATTGCTAATGGTAGGATTAGATGTTGTATCCCAGCAAATTCCGCGGGCTGTAACGGTTGTGCCGCCATCGTTTGTTATAATGCCTCCACTTACTGCAGAACTATCGGTGATGTTGCTCACTGCTATAGTTGTAAGTGTCGGTAATGTCACATTTTGCAAGGTAAAGAACAAAGTAAAATTTTCGTTGGCACTTTGAGGTTGTAGTATTTCATTACTAGCAATTACAACACCAAAATATGTAACATAACCTGTCATTCTCAAAACATCTCCTGTATGGAAAATTTTAGTAGATAGCAATTTTTGTGTTTTAGTGGCTCCTATCTCTTGACTTCCGATATAGGTAATGCTGTTGCCGGCGGAACTGCCAGTATTGATCAATTTCTGCACCAATTGACCTTGAGCAGTACGAACTACTAAAAAGTAAACCTGCGGACGATCAATACTGATTTCAAAATGGTTTTCACCTGCCGCCACTCGTACTCGTTTTTCCATCATTTGTTGCCCTGTCAGATTATACACCTGCAAAGTAACTGCCTCTTCCTGTTCCATGCTTAGCATAACGTTGGTTCTACCATTACAAGGATTGGGATAGGAAAAGCATTTTAAATAATTATTTTCCACTTCGCTTACACCCGTTTCATCAACAAGCGTTAACACCATATCGGGATAAATAAGCGTTTCTGTCCAGCTACGACTAATGTTTTCAATTCTTACAGAATCCATCTGCACATATTTTCCATCGGTGTCTTCACCTTTAAATGTTAGATTGATATTCTGCGAAAAGGCTGTTTGAGCCATCATCAGGCAACATGCTGCCATTATTTTTAAAATGTTCTTCATGGTGAATATATTTTATTTGTAAAAAATATCCATTGCCTTTGTTTTTTCTAAATATTGGCAAGATAATAAAAAAATAAAGTGCTGACCGCACTTTATTTATCATACTCTATTAACGCATATTGTGGAAAACGTTGGTTACATCGTCATCTTCTTCCAACCTTTCTATAACACGCTCCACATCTTCCCGTTCTTGGTCGGTAACCTCTTTGGTGTCGTTTGGAATGCGCTCAAATTGGAATGATTTTATTTCAAAACCATTATCTTCCAAATATTTTTGAATTGGACCGAATGCTTGGAATTCTGCATAAATAACAATCAAACCATCTTCGTCTTCAAACAATTCTTCTACACCATAATCTATCAAAGAAAGTTCCAATTCTTCCAAATCTAAGCCTTCTTTTTTAGCCACTCTAAAGCAACACTTTCTGTCAAACAAAAAATCCAGCATACCTTGTGTGCCTAAACTGCCTCCCAATTTGTTGAAATAAGAACGAATATTAGCCACTGTACGTTGATGATTATCGGTAGCAGTTTCAATTACCAATGCCACACCATGAGGAGCATAGCCTTCGTAAACAATTTCTTTATAATCGGAAGTATCCTTTTCAAAAGCACGTTTGATAGCTCTGTCAACATTTTCTTTAGGCATGTTTTCAGAACGTGCATTTTGTATCAACAAACGCAATTTCGGATTTGTATCGGGGTCACCTCCGCCGGCTTTGGCAGCAATAGTGATTTCTTTACCAAGACGAGTAAAAACTCTCGCCATATTTCCCCAACGTTTAAACTTTCTAGCTTTTCTATATTCAAATGCTCTTCCCATAAAACTAATTTTATTAGATTTGCAAAATTACAAAAAATATAAATACAAAATCATATTTTTACATTTTTATGCACTTTTTTCGCAAAAAATTTCTCGAAAAAAATCCTTTTTTTAAAGGGTGTTTATGAAAAATTAAATGTTGAAAAAGAGATATTTTTTTTATTTTTCGCACCTTTACATATTTTATCTTTGTAATTATTTTAATTAAACTACTATTAGTACAACAATGCAAATTACAAATAGACTTAATTGTTTGATAATTACTGCTTTAGTGTTGATTTGCAACATAGCAGACGGACAAATTACTCAAAAATATCGTTCACCAAAACACGAATTTACTACCGCAGAAGAGCTATTTCAAATGGAGCAATATAGTTCTGCGAAGAATTTGTTCAAGCAAGTTTATGAACAAATAGACGATCAGTTTGACACTAAAAAACAATCGTCTTTGTATCACATGGCCGTTTGTGCTGCCATCCTCTATCACGATGACGCACCGGAATTGGCCTACTATTTTGCAGAAACCTATCCGGAATATATGGGATTGGAAAGAATATGGTATTATCTGGGCAACTATTATTTCACCAAAAAGCAATACAAAAAAGCCCTTGAAGAATACAAAAAAGTCAGCTACAAAAGCCTCAACGAAGAGGAACTAGCAGCCGCTAAATTCAAAATGGGCTATGGCTACTTTTTGCAAGAAGACTATCAAACCGCCAAAGAATTGTTTGTAGAAGTGATGCAGACAGAAAATGAATACAAAAACAAAGCCACTTTCTACTATTCTCACATACTCTATACAGAGCAAAGCTACACCTCGGCTTTGAAAGGTTTTGAACAATTGAAAAATGAAGAAACCTATTCAGAGATAGTGCCATTCTATATTGCCCACATTTATTTCTCCACGGGAAAATATGCAGAGGTGATAGCACAAAAAGATGAACTTATCAGCAAAAGCAGCAGCAAACGTCTGCCGGAAATCAATGCTTTGATAGCACAATCGTATTTTCAACTGCAACAATATCAGGAAGCCATTCCTTATTTTGACACCTACATGAATAGCAATCCAAATGTTGTCAATTGCGAATTTTATTATATGAACGGCTATTGCCACTACCGCACCGGTAACTATCAAAAAGCCATAGACCTGCTCACCGGCAATATGTGCAAGGATGACAGCATCAGCCAATATGCTTATTTTACTTTGGGAGATTGCTACCTGCAAACCAACAACAAAGAATTTGCCTCCCGTGCATTTTTATTGGCACACGAAAAAGGCGGCAACCAACAAATAAAGGAAGATGCTTTGTTTAATTATGCTAAACTGCAATACGAATTGTCCAGCAATCCCTTTGTAGGAGCTATCAGTTCCTTTGAAAAATATTTGAATGAATATCCCAATTCCACTCGCAGAGATGAAGTGGAAAGTTATCTTTCCACCATTTATCTAACAACCAAGAACTACAAAGCCGCCATCAAATCATTGGAAAAAATCAAAAATAAAAATACCACTTTGCTAAAAGCATATCAACGTGTAAGTTACTATAGAGCTTTGGAATGCTTCAATGAAAACAATTTAGACGAAGCAGACCATCATTTAGATGTAGCCTTACTCAACAACTACGATGCCTCCATTTATGCACAATCGTTGTTTTGGAAGGCCGAAATTTCTTATCAAAGAGAAAATTATACACAAGCCGAAAAAGATTATCAACTCTTTTTTGCCTCTTCAAAAGCCAACCAAGTGGCAGAATATCCCATGGCATTCTACAATGCCGGCTATGCTTCCTTTAAACTTAAAAAATACAATACTGCTTTAAACAAATTTAATGAATTCATCACCCGAAGCAACAACATTGGCGACACAAGAATAATAGCAGATGCCTATAATAGAATCGGCGACTGTCATTTTATGCTCTCCAACTTGGAAGCAGCTCGTTCAAACTATCAAAAAGTGATAGACATGAATGTTTACGATGTGGACTATGCCTTGTTTCAAAGAGCACAAAGCGAAGGCGGCTTAAGAATGTATGACTCCAAAAACCAAACCATGCAAACTTTGGTTTCCAGCTATCCGAATTCTAATTATGTCACCGACGCCCAATACGAAATTGCCAACACCTACTTTGTTGCAGGCAAATACAACCAAGCACTTGACTCCTACAATCGTTTTATAGAAAACAATCCGAAGAATCCTTTGGTAAAAAGTGCTTTATTGAAAATGGGGTCGATTTATTACAACAACGAGCAAGACGCCAAGGCTTTGGCAACCTATAAAAAGTTAATCAACGAATACCCGAACAGCGAAGAAGCCTCCACGGCATTGAAGAGCATAGAAAACATTTACGTTGCTTCCGGCAATGTAGATGACTTTTTTGCCTACGTCCGCAGCATTTCTTCCGAAAAAATCACCAATGGCTATCAAGATTCTCTAACATATAATGCCACTTCGGAAAAATATTTCAACAAGAATTTTGTAGAAGCAGAAAAAGGTTTCAGCCAATATATAGAACGTTTTCCTGCAGGCATCTTTGCCATCAAAGCCAATTACTACAAAGCAGAATGTGCCATGTTGAGAAACGACTATGCAACAGCTTTGCCATGCTACGAATTTGTCATCAAAAACAACGGAGAGGCAACATTTTTGTACCCTTCACTTCAACAGGCTGCCAACATTACCTATAAAGACAGCAACTACCAACAAGCTCTCAACTATTACACTCAATTAAGTAATGTAAGTACGCTTGCTTCGCAAAAAACAGAAGGCAACTTCGGCAAAATGCGCTGCCAATATCATTTAAAGCAATATCGCAATGCCATTGCCACTGCCGACATTATTCTGCAAGACAGCAAAAATGATGTTTTGCAAACCGAAGAAGCACGATTGACAATTGCCCGCAGTGCCATGGCTATGGATAGCATGAGTTTAGCTAAAACACAATACAATATTTTGGCAAAAACCAGTAAAACAGAAGCTGCTTCTGAAGCCTTGTACCAATTGGCATACATTGAATATCTGCAAGGTGACTACGACAAAACCGAAAAACAAATTTTTGACATGCTGGTAAATATCAACCATGACTATTGGCTGGCAAAATCCTACATTCTTTTAGGTGACACTTATTTGAAAAAAGGAAATAGTTTCCAAGCCAAATACACTTATCTGAGCATTATGGAAAACTATGATGGGGCCGATTTGGTCAAAGAGGCAACTGAAAAATACAATGCCATTATAGCACAAGAAGAAGCCGCCAATCAAACCAAAGAACAACAAGAAGATGAATCTGAAAACTAAAAATACGACAAGCATGAATAGGAATATGAAACAATATATTGGAAAAATATTTACATTAGCATTTATTTTATGGAATGTAAATGCAGGGGCACAATCACAATATGATGTTATTGTCAATTCAACTTTCAGCCCGACTATTAGTGATGCACAAACAAAAATAACACAACAAGCCATCATCAACGACACCATCAAAACCACTAAGCCGACCACCTACCAAGTGATGCCGCCGGTATATAACTACCAATTTCAACCGGAACCTATCAACGCTCCGAAAGTCGGCAGAGACAAAATTAGTCGTTTGTATCGCAATTATATCAAATTCGGCGTCGGCAATTATTGGACGCCCTACTTGGATTTAGCCGTCAATAGTTTGCGATCTACTCGCTATTCTGTTGGAGCAAAGGTCTATCACCACTCTTCGTGGGGAAAAATAAAAACCTATGCACCGGCAAGTTATAGCGACACCAAAATAGACTTGTTTGGAGAAAAATATTTCAAAAACTATATGCTCACCGGCGATATGGGTTACAGCCACCAGTTGGTACATTGCTACGGATTCCAACCTGACAGCATTTTCGGAGAAAAATATGAAGATGTAAAAATCAAAGGCAAAGATATTGCCCGTCAATATCACAATGCCTATGCACAAGTGGCTTTTCACAATACCGCTAAACCCAGTGACCATAAATTCAACCAATATTATGGCGTATTATACGATTTCCTCACCGACAACAACAAGCACACTTATGAGCATTTTTTGAATGTAAATATCTTAATGAACAAGGATATTGCTTTGAAAAAATCGGCCTATTTGAATGTTGGCGGAAAAATAGGTATGGACTACCTACACAATCGCTGGCAAAACACCCATTTAAACGATAGCTGGGTTGTCCAAGCCGATCCACATGTAGCCCTGAAATACAAAGAATATTACTTAAAACTTGGCTTTGACTTGGCAGTAAGCATAGAGCCGAAGAGCAAAAACGGCGTCCAACTACACTTATATCCGGATGTAGAAGCCCATTTGGCCATTGTTCCTAATATTTTCTCTATCTATGCCAAGATTGACGGAGGCATCCAACAACAACGCTACTGGCAAGCCATTCAAGAAAATCCTTATCTATCGGATGAATTATCTTTGGGGATGATTAACCGACAAGCACGTTTTTACCTTGGCTTGCAAACAGCAATTTCTCGCAGTTTGACAATAGGAGCAGGCGTTTCGTATGCAATGTACAAAGGATTGCCATTCTTTATGCCTGACACCAACCACACTTTCACCTATCAAGATACAACCATCCAATTGGCAAACACCTACACGCTTATCAATGATAGCTCCCATGTTTTGAATGCTCATTTCGATTTAAACTATCACTATAAAGATATGTTGCAATTGGGTTTCAATTTTGACTATTACCACTATTTTACAAGCGAAAATCTGCTTTGTGCTTGGTATAAACCGGAAATTGTCGCACAATTTGATGCTCAATACACCTTGTTGAATAAATTTGTATTTAAATTAGATTTTTATATCAATGCATTGGCATATCGACCAGAATTTATCAATGGCAATATGAAAAAACAAGCCATGAATCCCTTCTTTGACTTTGACTTCGGATTTGAATATTTATGGTCGAAACGCTTTTCTATTTTTGCAGATTTAAACAA
>DBXJ01000044.1:8414-10358 GCA_002309475.1 Bacteroidales bacterium UBA1215 | reverse complement strand
AAAAAAATAAAAACAACAAAACTACGTTAGTTGTGGAAAGATTGTAAAATGAAGAAATTAGTTATCATTATAAGTATTGTTTTTAGTGTTCATTCATTGTTGGCAGGCAACTTTGAATTGGGCAACAAAGCCTACAACCAAAAAGACTATACCCAAGCTATTCACTACTATCAATTGTGCATACAAGACGGCTACCAAGATGCTATCTTATACTATAACCTTGGCAATGCCTATTTTAAAAACAACAATTTAGGGCTTTCTATTCTTTGGTATGAAAGGGCTCTCAAATTAGATCCCGGCAACGAAGATATACAACACAATTTGGCATTTGCTAACAACCAAACCATCGACAGAATTTATCAGTCGGAAGAATTTTTTCTAACACGTTGGTGGAAGGGATTGTTGCATGCCGGATCGGCAAAAACATGGTCTATTTGGTCGATTGTTTTTTGTGTATTTACATGTGTTTTTATCGCGTTTATATTGATAGCAAAACGTGCCAACTGGCGAATTGCCTCCTTCTTTCTGGCTATCAGTTTGGGCATCTGTATGATATTTTCTATCGTTTTTGCCATCATCAACAAAAAAGAAGCCACTTCTCACAACGAACTTATCGTTACACAATTAAATGTAGTAATAAAAAGCACACCCGACATTTCCGGCACAGATTTGTTTTCGGTTCACGAAGGTATCAAAGCCAAAATTACCGACCAAACTAAAGGTTGGTACGAAGTGAAATTCCCCAACAACGAAAAGGGCTGGATTCAGGCGGAAAATGTTGAAGTGATTTAATTGTCTGTGCTGACAACTTCGCACGACTTGTGTGTGGAACGATATACAAGAAATATTACCCCAATTGTCAATAGCAACGACAAGCTCCACCAAGATGGCAAAAATGACACTTCCTTACAATCTTGATGTGTCAAATAACAAACATATACCGACACTACCGATAAGGCATTGTTGAGGAAATGAGCGAAAATATTTACCCATATGGATTTTGTCCATACAAATAAATATCCCAACAACGCACCTAACAACATACGCGGCACAAAACCATAAAATTGTATGTGTATCGCACTGAAAATAATAGCTGTCAACCAAATAACTACATGTTTGTTACTTATCAACTGTGCCAACCAATTCTGCAAAACACCTCTAAACAACAATTCTTCGCAAATAGCCGGCACTATCGCCATCACCAAAATATTCAATAATAATTCCGGCACAGATGTAGCCTGAATCATCTTGTCGGTAAGAGCCGTCATTTCATTTTCCTGCATTCTCATCCATTCTTCAATGGCTTTCATGCTTTGCGGCAAAGTAAGAGCCTCGTTCCAAGCAATTATTTTTTCCATCAAAGGCATTGACACCAAGAACAATAGCAATACCCATCCGACATTTTTCCACGATAAATTCCATAGTAATGTCGGATACAAAGGTGCTTGTTGATTGGTAAAATATATCAACAACATTGAGGGAACAAAAAATGTCAGCAATTGTGCCATCATTTGACTAATTCTCAACATATTGACATTTTGCAAGTCGTTGTTTTGTGGCACAAAAGCAATAGCTACACTTGCCAAGATAATGCCCATACCCAGCAAAAACAACATTAATGCTAATTGATTGATAGGCTTTTTTAAATCAAACATTTCTTTTTAGTTTTTTCTTTTCTTCAAAGGCTTTGTTGACCGGCAACTGCAAATTAGGCTCCGACATGGCATTAAAAGAAAAGAGCGTTATATATTCAATATTTTTTTTGTAAGTCATCAAAGGAGCATAATCAATTTTTTGTAAAAACAATTGATGTTGATGGGCAACGGCAACTACCTTCTCTATTGCCAACAAATGATATTTGGGTTGTCGGACAAAACCATTTTTATCCAACAAATCTGCAGAGAGTTCAAATTGTGGTTTTATCAACAATATCAATTGACTATC
>DBXJ01000044.1:0-8289 GCA_002309475.1 Bacteroidales bacterium UBA1215 | reverse complement strand
CTTTCATCCAATTGATTGCTACCGACATCTATTCCGAAGACAAATGCCGCCCCATGCTGCAAAGCACAATCGGCAAAACCACCCGTAGAACAGCCGACATCTAAAACAATCTTCCCCTTTAAGTCAATTCTAAAAACCCGCAAAGCTTTTTCCAATTTCAAGCCGCCTTTGCTGACATAGGGCAACAATTGTTCACCTATCACTATGTTGTCAAGCTCATCTACCAGATAAGAAGATTTTTCCACCACCTTTCCATTGACTTGCACTTGCAAAGCCTTAATAGCATCCACCGCCTTGGCACGTGAAAGAAAATAGTTGTTTTGTACCAAAAAAGTATCTAACCTTTGCTTTCCCACTAACGATTGACAATAAATTTCTTAACGGCGACAACTTCGTGATTGTCGGTGAGTTTTAAAATATAAAATCCTGATGGATATTGGCTGACATCTATTTGTGACTGCATAGGTCCGCTATATATTTTCTGACCATGAATAGTAAAGATTTCCATCGTGGCATGCTCTGCCGGAGCAATTATATTCAATTGGTGGTTAGCAGGATTCGGATAGAGTTCCACTTCCACCGGTATTGCTATGTCATCGGCAATATGGGTATATTTAAATGCCTGCCCTACCACAGGACGCATGATAGGCGAACCCACTATAAAACTATTGTACCATGTATTACCGCTGGTTCGATAAAATACGTGAGCACTTGCATCATTATTTTGGTCAAAGCCTACATTCAAAAAACGTTTATTGCTTGTTTGATAGCCGATATAGAACTTGCCTGACACTGCTACCGGATCTTTTAATTGGAAATGCTGCAAGCCATATATGTCACTGCTATATTCCTGCTCTACCACTTGCTCGTACAACACCTCTCCCGGTCCGTCTCCATGAGCATTATCTCCCCATACTGTCAGCGTAAAACTCAAATTATTGGCATCATCATAGGCACGGTTAAAATACATTTTCACCGCACGCAAAGAATCCGCATGTGACAAAGAAAATTCCAATGCACATGCCGTTTTATACGGACTGACCGATGATGTAACAATATAGCCGCTTTCCGGAATTCCGTCATCGTAGGCAAAATAATTGTAAAAATACTGCAGATAGGTAGCAGTATCGTTTTTCAAGTTTACATCTCCACTACCCGCCTCTTTGAAAATATAATTCACTGTCATCAACAAACTGTCATTGCTGACAGAGGGAAAACTGATGGTGGAAATAGTCGGTTGTGCATGTGGTGCATAGTCTTGATAACCGGAGCGATAAAAGGGATCAATATTATATGAACCTCCGGAATAATATCCTATTTGATTGCCGTTTCCGTCCAACATTTGATGTTCGTAAGTGGTATTTTTGGTTACATTGTACAAATTGGTTAATTTGATGTCATAAGATGATTTGAGAAAACCGGCAGGATTGGTGTTGAAATGCGACCACGGCATGGCTGTATAATTTTTGAGAACAGAACCCGGATTTTCTACAATGGCCACATCGTCTATCACCGTATCGGCTTGGCTACGCGTTCTGTCCAAACGAACATAGTCTATATTCCAATTATCTACATTGCTTGCCCATGTAGGAGCATCAAGCTCATATTCCAAAGAAGCTATATTCCTAAATCTGAATTGGAAACCGCAATTTAGATATTTTTTATCCAGAATGGGAATCATCACCTGACGGCAATAGGTGCCATAAAGAGACTCAAATTCCGTCAATGTCATTCCCCCCGACGACCAGACTTCCTCCCAAATTACTTCCATACCAACTACAGAATCACAAGGGACTTCCACTACATCGCCCGGATAATAATTTTGATTGGCAATAATATACAAATCGGTATTACAAGAACTGATAATGGTATCTCCGACAATAATCGTATCGGCAATAGTCATCAAATCGGTGATATAATACAACAAAGAACGATTGCCTGTCTGATAGCCGAATTCCAATATAAGAGAATCTTTTACTTCCGGAGCATTGCCCAAACCTTCCCAAGCATGACCGATGCCGCCTCCCGGCTGATAGAAGAAACTAAAATAAATAGAATCCGATAAATCAATAGCCCTTACAAGTGGAGAAAACAAAGAATCCGTACGAATAGGTCTTGACAGCAAGGTATCGGCATGAAACGACATAACAGAAGCATGATCGTACACCTTGCCCATGTCGTCCAAAGCATCTAAAGTTACCACGCCTATGGTCGGTGGACGATAGGCAAAACCTTCATTGACATAGGCTTGCCTTCCTATCCAAAGGTTGGTATCCGGATAGCCGCTATAATCGGAAAAATCGTCTATAAATGGCAAGGCAATAGATTCATAATAAATGAATTGTGTGGATTTTTTAGACTTTTGCTGTTGGTATAACTTATTGATTAAAGCATTGCTATTCAAACCAGTAAGCATCTCTTGTCCGCTTACACACAATGCCCAACCGATTATCATCCATGTGAGTAAATTTCTTTTCATACTTGAATATAATTTTTTTATAACGTAAAACTAACAACTTTATTGCCCTTACCAACAAATTCATGATTAAATCACTAATTTTATATTTTTTATTTATAAGTAATTGATATTCAAATAAAATAAATAATCAATATACAAAATTAACTTGAAATTTATAATAATGAAGAAAAAAAATATACGAAAATGCCGGTGTAAAAAAAAATGTTATATTTGCATTTTTAACAAATCTGTTAAACAAAATTGTTAATTTATTTATAAACAATCGAATGGCAAAGAAAAGTTTATCCAACAAAACAGAAGAAACCATATTAATGGTTGCCAAAAACGTATTCTTAAACAAAGGATACAAAATGACAACCACTACTGAAATAGCCAATCAAGCCGGCGTTACACATGCCATGCTTCATTATTACTATAGAACCAAAGACAATCTATTTTCCAAAGTATTTGAACATTATGCCAAAATAATGTTAGATTCTTTTTCACTTTTTCTCAAAGAAGATCTTTCTTTTACTGAAAAAATAACATTCGGTATAGAAGCACATTTTGATTTTATAGCTGCCAATCCCAAATTACCCTACTTTATTGTAAGCGAACTCATTAACGATAACAATTTTATCAAACTATCCATCAACAAATTACTTCCTTCACTAAAAAACATTTTTAACCAATTAGAAATTAGCATACAAGAAGAAGCAGATGCCGGTCGCATACGTTATATAAGTGCCCAAGACCTGATATACGACATTATCTGTCTAAACGCATTTGCCTTTATTGCATTACCGACTTTGAAAAATAACAATTGCATATCTGAAGAAGATTATGCCAAATTTATTGCCCGACGCAAGGCAGAAAATGTTCAAACAATACTTAACCGCATAGCAATTAAATAATTATGAATAATAACATTCCAACCTACAACATAGGCATAGACATAGGCTCCACTACATTTAAATTAGTGGTTCTTGACAAAGACGGCAATTTTATTTTTTCCGATTATCGCCGTCATAATACCGACATCAAGCAAGCCGCCAAAGAAACGCTTGAAGCATTGTATGCTGCAATTGGCGACTGCCACATGAATTGCACCTTTACAGGTTCGGTAGGAATGGGTTATGCTGAAAAAATCGGCATAGCATTTGTACAAGAAGTAGTAGCTTCCGCCGAACTGATAAAAAGAAGATATCCCGAGGTACATACTTTTATAGACATCG
The DNA here is from genome assembly GCA_002309475.1 of Bacteroidales bacterium UBA1215. GTDB lineage: Bacteria > Bacteroidota > Bacteroidia > Bacteroidales > WCHB1-69 > UBA1205. The sequence continues at coordinate 4,596 of DBXJ01000044.1, read as the reverse complement.
GTGGAGAAGACAGCAAAATGATATTTTTTGAAGAAGGCAAAGTGCCGGACATTCGTATGAACGGCAATTGTGCCGGAGGAACGGGTGCTTTTATAGATCAAACGGCTGCCCTCTTGGAAATTGACACCATCAAACTGAATGAATTGGCATCCACTGCCACCAACATTTATCCTATTGCGAGCCGATGCGGTGTATTTTCCAAAACAGACGTGCAGAATTTGGCCAGCCGCAATATCAGCAGAAACGATATTGCCGCTTCGGTTTTCAATGCTGTTGCCATTCAGGTGGTCAGCTCCTTAGCAAAAGGCACCGACATCAATCCGAAAATATTCATGTGTGGCGGTCCGTTTGCCTTTTTGCCTGAATTAAAAAAGGCCTTCAAACATGTTTTGAATATCAAGGAAGAGGATTGTATTGTACCTAAAGATGCAAAAATTATCCCCGCATGGGGCTGTGCATTGATATCATCTTCTCACTCCCGCAAAAGCCTCTGCCTGTCAGAGACACTCAACATGCTTCGCTCCAACAAGAATATATCTTTAGACAACAATATCAGCAACCGTTTGCCGGCTTTGTTCCAATCACAAGCAGATTTTGAGCAGTGGCAGGCATCCAAAGTTATACACTTTGTCCCGCGAACCACTTGGGAGCAAATGAAATCCGACAAATGCTATTTAGGAGTTGACTCAGGCTCCACCACCACCAAATTGATATTATTGGACGAAGAGGGAAAAATTGTCTTTGAAGACTATAGTCGCAACAAAGGAGATAGTTTTAATGCATTTCTGCAAGCTATCAAACGATTGAAAGACGAAGCCGAACAACACCACCGCAATCTGAAAGTTATCGGCAGTGCGGCAACCGGCTATGGCGAAAATCTTATCAAAACAGCTTTCAACCTCAATTTTGGCATCGTGGAAACCATTGCCCACTTTTTGGCAGCACGACAAGTAAAAAACGACTTATCGTTTATCTTGGATATCGGCGGTCAGGACATGAAAGCCATTTTTATTGAAAATGGCAGTATCAACCGATTGGAAATCAATGAAGCATGTTCTTCCGGTTGTGGCTCTTTTATAGAAAACTTTGCCAACATGCTCAAATATCCGGTTGCGGAATTCGCCAACATATCTTGTTTTGCAAAACATCCTTACGACCTTGGCACACGTTGTACTGTTTTTATGAATTCCAAAGTAAAACAGGCTATGCGTGAAGGTGCTCCCATTGAAGATATTGCCGCCGGTTTTTCCTATTCCGTTATCAAAAATTGTTTGTATAAAGTATTAAAAATTAAAAATATAGATGAATTAGGCGATAATATTGTCGTGCAAGGCGGCACTTTCAAAAATTTATCCATTGTCAAAGCCATGGAAGAATTGACAGGAAAATCGGTCTATTATTCCGATATTCCCGAATTGATGGGTGCCTATGGAGCGGCTATCTACGCTCAAAAGCAAGCTCACAATACCATCGGCACCAGCCTTGACAATATTATCAACTCACAAAATTATGAATCAGAATTCAAGAACTGCAACGGATGTGAAAACTGCTGTACTGTAAAGATTTTCCATTTTTCCAACGGCAATACTTTCTATTCCGGCAACAACTGCGAAAAAATATTTTCCAACAAGAGTGAGCATTTTGTCAAAGGTCAGAATCAACATAAAACCAAATACAAGCATTTGTTTTCCCGCATGCCTGTTCCAAAGGAAAAAGCAAAACTCAACATCGGCATTCCAAGAGCATTGGGCATGTACGAAAACTACCCGTTTTGGCATACTTTGCTCACCTCATGCAATATCAATGTTGTCTTGTCGGCTACTTCTACCAACCAAATCTACCAAAAAGGTATTCGGACTTTGATGTCCGACAATATTTGCTTTCCGGCGAAACTCATGCATGGACATGTGATAGATTTGATAGAGAAGAAAGTAGATAGGATTTTATATCCATACGTTATTTTTGAGCAAAAAGAAGATTCACAATCAAAAAACAGTTACAACTGCCCGATTGTAGCGGGTTATTCCGATGTTATCAAAAGTTCTATTGAACCCAAAGAACACTACGGCATACCTGTTGACTCGCCTGTGGTTTCGTTCAACAATCCAAAACTACTCTGGAAAGCGTGCTACAAATATTTAGACTCGCTGCATATAGACAGAAAGACTGCCAAAACAGCTATCACACAGGCACTGAAAGCACAATCTGACTATATGCACCAACAATATAACGAAGCCCTCCGCATTGTAGAAGACGCACGAAAAAACAACAGAATGGTGATTTTGTTGGCATGCCGCCCCTACCATATCGATCCTTTGATACAACACAAAGTGGCAGATTGTATTTCAGATATGGGTATAGATGTCATCACGGAAAATATTGCCAACTTTGGTCAGGAAGACATGTACTCCCACATGCACTCCATTACACAATGGGCTTATCCGAATCGTATTTTTAAGGCCGCCAACTACGTTGCCAATAGCTCCGACAACATTCACTTTGTAGAACTAACATCTTTCGGTTGTGGTCCCGATGCCTTCATTTTAGACGAAGTGGCAGCCATTTTGAATAGAAAAGGCAAAAACCTGACCTTATTGAAAATTGACGATGTCAACAATATCGGCTCTTTGCGATTAAGAATTCGTTCGGTGGTGGAAAGTATCAAGTTTAAATCTTCCCAACCGAAGGAAATCCCTTATAAAACCACGCTCGTTTACACCGAACAACAGCGGTACAGGACTATTTTAGCCCCTTATTTTGCTGAAGGATATTCCGAATTGTTGCCTCCTCTGTTTAAACTAATGGGGTATAATTTGGTAAATTTGCCTATGGGCGACAAAGCATGTGCTGAATTGGGCTTGCAATATGCCAACAACGAAATTTGCTATCCGGCTACTATTGTTGTCGGCTCTATTATGAAAGCATTGCAGAGTGGCAAATACGACCTCAACCAAGTGGCGGTTGCCATGACACAAACCGGCGGACAATGTCGTGCTTCCAACTACTTGTCTTTGATAAAAAATGCTCTCATTGCTGCAGGGATAGAAAACGTTCCTGTTGTCTCCATCGCCTTCGGCAACGATATGACCAATTTCCAGCCGGGCTTTCAACTCAATTTTAAGGGTTGCCTGAAAATCACTTTGTTTGGTTTGCTCTATGCTGACGCCATCAGCAAATTGTATTATCCGGCTCTGGCAAGAGAAAAAGAAAAAGGAAGTGCCAAACGTTTGCGTGAACAATACATACAAGCCTCCATCCCCTATATTGAGAAAAAAGACCACAAAAGTCTGCTGACATTGCTCCGACAAGCTGTTGACGATTTTGCTGCCATTACCATTCCCGATGACAACATTCCTGTGATAGGTGTGGTGGGCGAAATCTACATTAAATATAATTCTTTCAGCCACAAACATGTTTTAGACTGGCTTAGCGAACAAGGCATTGAAGTAGTGGCACCGTCTATGTACAATTTCTTTATCAATAGTTTTGTCAATCGACATATTAATAAAGAACAGCATATCAAACCGGTCAATACACCTGTTTGGCTCAGCGACGGTATCTACAAAATTATTTTCAACTACGCAAAAAAAGTAGATAAAATTTGTAAGAAATATCCTTACTACCGACCCTTTGTAGATATTTTTCACGATGCAAAACTCGCATCAGAAATTATCAATATGGCTGCCAACTTTGGTGAAGGATGGCTCATTCCTGCCGAATTGGCCGCTTTTGGTGCCGCCGGTATCAACAATGCCATCAGTTTGCAACCTTTCGGATGTATCGCCAACCATATTATTTCAAAAGGAATAGAAAAACGTGTGAAAAAACTATATCCGAAAATGAATTTGTTGGCTTTGGATTTTGATGCAGGAACCTCCGAAGCCAATATTTACAACCGTTTGCACTTTATGATAGAAAATTGCAAGCAATAAATGGCTGAACGAAAATTTTATAGGCATACCCGAAAAAAAAAAAGCACCTGAAGGTGCTTTTTTTATATAGTTGCTTTGTACTTCATTAGAAAATCACTTCTAACGAAAGCGACAGCATGTGTTCGTACAATTTTGCTTCTTTGTCGGTAGTTACCGATGAGGAAATCTCATTATTGCTGGGCATTTCTACAAGTCGCTTTGTTATTTTATTGCCAAAAGCACTCAAAAAATGATAGTGGAAACCTATTGCGAAATGATCGCCTAATAACAACGACAAAGCTCCATGCGCAACGGCACCACAAGATAAGCCACTCTCAGCAATTTCACTATAATCCTGTTTTCCTATCTTGTAATTTATTTTTTCGTTTGTTCTGTAGAATAAGTTAGCTCCTGCTCCCAAATCCACTGCCATGCCTACTCCATGTGTGGAAGATTGCAATTTATACCTGAAACCAAGCATCACCGGCATGTGAAAAATATGTGAAAAGTCTGCTCCTGTATAGCCTTCATACCAAGACTTAAAACTCTGTTCTGCCTGATCTCTGAAACTTTTTTTAAGCGTATTCCAATGACATTCCAAATTAATGGTAACACCAAAGGTATGGTCAACTTGGTCGGTTTCTTTGACACTTACCGGAATATTTCCATGCAAAAAGCCATACAT
>DBXJ01000035.1 GCA_002309475.1 Bacteroidales bacterium UBA1215 | reverse complement strand
GGCGACCTTTACAATATGGGCATGGACAGTGTTACTTTAAACAAACAAGGAGCACAACCCATTGCTGACCAATTGCAACAAATAGCCGACATTGCCACTTTTGCCGATTTTCAGGCACAACTCACTTCCATGCATGCCTATGGCTCCTATCCGTTTTTTGGCTTGTTTGGTGGTGCCAACCCTGTCAACAGCGATATGACCATTGCCTATATTTGGCAATCGGGATTAGGTATGGGCGATCGTGACTATTATTTGGAAGCAGAATCAAAAGATTTGCAAACAGCCTACAATGCCATGAACAGCCAATTGTTCAGCTTGTCAGGATTTGACAAAATGATTGGCAAACAAAGTGAAGATATGGCATTGGCAGTCTTCAATATAGAACACCAATTGGCAGCAATTTTCATGGATAGAACCACTTTGCGAGATCCTCAAAAGACATTTAATTATATGTCTGTTGCCGATTTGCAACACATGTTGCCGGAAATCAATTTCTCTGAATATTTGAAAGGATTATCATTGTCTATTGACAGTGTCAATGTCGGTCAGGTTGATTATATAAAAGGATTGTCAAAAATATTTAAGAAAGTATCTATCAACGATTTGAAATGCTATTTAGCCGCCACTTATATTAGAAGTGCAGCACCTTATTTGAGTGATGCCTTTGTGGATACCCATTTCGACTTTTACGGAAAAACATTATCCGGCAAAATAGAAAACAAACCCAGATGGAAACGTGTTGTCAACACCGTTGACGGCAGTTTGGGCGAAGCTGTCGGACAAATGTATGTTGACAAATATTTTCCAAAGGAAGCCAAAGAAAGGATGACACACTTGGTGGACAACTTAAAATTGGCATTAAAAGAAAGAATAAACGGCAATACATGGATGACCGATGCCACAAAAGCAAAAGCAATAGAAAAATTAGATGCTTTCCGGGTAAAAATCGGCTATCCGACCAAATGGAGAGACTATTCTGCATTGACAATCAAAAACGATAGTTATTGGGCAAATTTGATGCGTGCCAGCAAATTCGAAACCGACTACGAACTTTCTAAAATCAACAAGCCGGTTGACAAAGACGAATGGCAGATGACCCCGCAAACCGTCAATGCCTACTATTCTCCGCAAACCAACGAGATATGTTTTCCGGCAGCCATTCTGCAACCGCCATTTTTCGATATGAATGCCGACGATGCCGCCAACTACGGAGCTATCGGCGTGGTTATCGGTCATGAAATGACACACGGCTTTGATGACAAAGGTTGCCAATACGACAAAAACGGCAATTTGGCCAACTGGTGGCAGGAAGAAGACAGCAAAACCTTTGAAGCCCGCACCAAATTGTTGGTAGATCACTTCAACAGCATTGAAGTATATCCGGGCATCTATGCCAATGGTGAATACACTTTGGGAGAAAATATCGCCGACAACGGCGGCTTGCAAGTATCGTTTTTAGCCATGACCAAAGCCATAGAAAACGGAGAAATACAAGCCGAAATGGACGGTTTTAGTGCACAACAAAGATTTTTCTTAGCCTATGCCAATGTTTGGGCTAACAATATCCGTGATGAAGAAATCAAAAAACGCACCAAGGAAGACCCACATTCATTGGGCAAATGGCGTGTCAACGGCACCTTGCCGCATGTTGACGCCTTCTTGGAAGCCTTTGACATACAAGAAAATGACAAAATGTATTTAGCACCCGAAAAACGTGCTCATATTTGGTAAAAGCAAAAAAATGAAAAAGATAGCCTTCATTTTATTGACATGTTGCTGGATGGCAGTCGGTGCACAGCAATATCCGCCACAAGTAGTAAAAAAATATGTAGATACTTATAGTCCCTACGCTATCAAAAAAATGCAGGAACACAAAATTCCCGCCAGCATTACTCTCGCACAAGGAATTTTAGAATCGGCGGCAGGGCAAAGCGATTTAGCCGTAAAAGCCAACAATCATTTTGGCATCAAATGTGCCGGTTGGACTGGCAAAACTTACTACAAAGACGACGACCAGAAACATGAATGCTTCAGAAAATATGCTTCTGTAGAAGAATCCTATGAAGACCACTCTCTTTTTCTGAAAAAAAGCCGCTATCAATCTTTGTTTGAATTAAAAATCACCGACTACAAAGCATGGGCAAAAGGTTTGAAAGCCTGTGGTTATGCCACCAACCCTCAATATGCGGAAAAATTGATAAAATTGATAGAAGACTATCATTTGGACCAATACGACCAAATAGCATTGAATGCTGGAAAAGAATCTACACACATAGAATTCGCCCAGCAGGAAACTTCTGATAGCAAAAAAAATCGTCCTGCCAACACTCCTTCTCAAAAAATCGGACACTCGCCATCAGGAACACATCAACCTGCAGCAACAAGACCAAGCAATCCTGCATTCTCTAAAAGAGACCGCAACATAGGTCGTCCTTTTGAAGAAACAACCTTGGGAGAACATCGCCCGTATCAAGGCTATCATCAAGTATATTATCCTTATACCAATAGACCTGTCTATCAAAACAATGGCACTTACTTTGTTATAGCTCAATATGGTGATACTTACTATTCAATTGCCGTTGCCACTCAATTGGGAGTCGGTGAATTGAAAATGTACAACGATATTCCTTACAATAAATATGAGCCTCACGCAGGTGAATTTGTATATTTGCAGCACAAGAAAAACAAGGCGGAAAAATCCAACTATCACATTTTACGTATGAATGAATCGCTACGCGATGTTTCGCAAATATATGCTATAAAATTGTCGGCACTAAGGCGTATGAATTCACTCAAACGCAATATGGAACCGGAACCGGGGGCAAGACTAAGAATTCGTTAGCATGAAAATAAAAGTTCTTGCCATTGCAAAAACAGAAGAATCCTATTTGAAGACCGGTATGGACATCTATTGCTCCAAACTGCCGCATTATTTTCCTTTTGAATACATAGAATGCCCTGCCGTCAAGCAAACCAAAAACATGACCAAGGAGCAACAAAAGGAAAAAGAAGGAGAAGTGTTGTTATCTAAAATTACCAATACCGACACCGTTGTTTTATTGGATGAATGCGGAAAAATGTTCACTTCAGTAGGCTTTTCTGATTTTTTGCAACAACAGATGAATCTTTCCAGAAAGCAACTCATATTTGTCATTGGCGGACCTTATGGTTTTTCGCAGAAACTCTACAACAGATTAGACTATAAAATATCTCTTTCGCCTATGACTTTTTCACACCAAATGGTACGACTCATTTTTTTGGAGCAACTCTATCGGGCTGCCTCCATTTTACAAAACGAGCCTTATCACCATCAGTAAATTTTAATATATTTATTTGATTTTCTGCGTATTATTTTAATGTTGACAAAGAAAAATTTCGTTCATAAAATTTTTCTTTCATTGCTTAGTTTTTCAATAGAAAATACTATCTTTGCAATTAGAAAATTAAGTATGATAAAAAGAGAGGACATAGAGAAAATATTTGATGCCTGCCGTATAGAGGAAGTGGTTGGCGACTTTGTAAAACTCACCAAACATGGTGCAGACTATGTAGGTTTGTGTCCTTTTCACAATGACAGACATCCCTCTATGCATGTCAGCCCTTCAAAAGGCATTTTTAAATGTTTTGTCTGCGGAGAAGGCGGCAATGCTGCTCAATTTGTAATGAAACATGAAAAATACAGCTATCCTGAAGCCCTTCGCTATTTGGCAAAAAAATATGGCATCAACATTCAAGAAGAAGTCCGCACGGCAGAGCAAGAGGAACAATACAAAGAAGAATCCGCCCTATTGTCTTTGCACGAATTTAGCAAGAATTTCTTTGTTGACAAACTATTTCATCATAGTGAAGGTCAAGATATTGCACTAACATATTTTAGAAACAGAGGTTTAACCGACCCCACCATCAAAAAATTCCAATTAGGATATGCCACCAGTGAAAAAGATGCCCTGGCACAAGATGCCATTCGCCACGGCTATTTGCAAGATACTATTGCCAAATCCGGTTTGGCTTTCAAAAAAGCTGACGGCAGTTTTAACGACAAATTTCGTGAAAGGGTCATGTTCCCTATTCACAACTATTCCGGAAAAGTGATTGCCTTCGGCGGACGTGTGATGACAACAGGCAAAACCGAAAACAATGCCAAATATATCAATAGTCCGGAAACAGCTATCTACCACAAAAGCAATTCGCTCTATGGCCTTTATTTTGCTAAGAATGCCATGTCAAAAGCCGACAAATGCTATTTAGTGGAAGGCTATATGGATGTTATTTCCATGCACCAACTCGGCATAGAAAATGTAGTTGCCTCTTCGGGAACAGCCCTGACGAGCGGACAAATTAAATTGATAAAAAAATTAACCAACAATATTACAGTTATTTACGATGGAGATACGGCAGGTGTGAAAGCTGCCATGCGAGGCATTTCCTTAATACTAAAAGAAGGCATGAATGTCCGCTTGGTATTGCTGCCACCCGACGAAGACCCCGATTCGTTTGCAATGAGTCATTCTTTAGAGCAAATGCAAAATTATCTATCTGATAATGAAGTCAGCTTTATAGAATTTAAAGCAAAATTGTTGTTAAAAGATGCCAAAAACGACCCCATCAAAAAGGCAAATATATTAAGCGATATTGCCGAAGACGTTGCCATGATTGATGAATTATTGGTACGGGCGGAATTTATTACTCATTGTAGCAATTTACTCAACATTGAAGAAAGTGCATTCGCCTATGCCGTAAAGAAAAAACGCAGACAAATACAAGAAGCCAAACGCAAAGAACGGGAACAAGCGGCAATAGAAGACAATACAATACTTCAAACTTATGATGACGAACCTATTGTCAAACACCCTCGTGAATTGCTCTCCCAACCTATCAATGTATTGGAAAATGCGGAACATGAATTACTGAAACTATTGATTAACAAAGGTGATAAATTGGTTTATTTTGACGAAAAAGATGACAGAGGTCGGCAAAAATCCTTGCGATTGGACAAATTCATCATCAATGATCTTTCCAAAGACAACTTGACATTTTCCAACGATGCCTACCGAGCATTGTTTAATGCTTATTTAGAAGAATTGAATCTTCATCCAAAAAGCATCTGCAAACATTTGCAGATAAATGAGAATCAGCAAATTAGAGATTTAGCGAATTCACTCAATGATCTTCGTCCCAAAGAAAGTCCCGGTTGGAAAGACAAACATGCCGTTATCAACACAATTGACAACAACGAAGCAAAACTCTTGGAAGAAGCCATTAGAATTCTACAATTAATCCGTCTAGAATGGGTAAAAAAGAAAAGACAGGCCTGTTTAGAACAGATGAAATTACCTGAAAATCAAAATAATGAAGATTTAATTATCCAGTTTAATCATTTAAATAAACTTATCTACAAAATAGAAAAAGTATTAGGGACTTCCTATAGAGCAAAATAATGGATACCTTTGTCAATATTATACTTCCAATACCTATAGATGGTATTTTCACCTATCGTTGCAATGATTTTTGCGATAGTGTTGCCATTGGGAAACGTGTGTTGGTAAACTTTGGCAAAAGCAAATTCTATGCTGCCATTATCTGCGAAATTCATCATCAAAAACCGGAACACTGCCTTGTCAAAGACATAATTTCTGTATTGGACGAAACACCTATTGTCACCCCTCAACAGATAAAATTTTGGCAATGGATTTCCGAATATTATATGTCACCGATAGGTGATGTAATGCAAGCAGCGGTACCGACAGTTTTTCGTCTTTGCAGTGAAACAAAAATCGCCATCCATCCAGAATTTGACGGGGAGGTCATGTCTTTGAGCGAGCAAGAAATACAAATTTTAAATCTGCTGAATCAACAAAAAACAATCACTCTCAAAGAATTAAACAAGACTATAGGCGATGCTTATGCAGGCTCACAAATCAAAAATATGGTGGACAAATCTTTAATCATTGTCTGCGAAGAAATTGAAGAACGCTACAAACCTAAAATGGAAACTTTTATCAGTTTGTCGCAAAAATATATCGACCAACCGGACCTGCTGCAAAAAGTATTGGAAGATTTAGAAGAAAAGAAAAACACACAAGCACAAGCAGACATATTGCTGCAATTTATTGCACAAACAAAAAAAGAACATTGCTCTTGCATAAAGAAATCACTTTTTTTACAAAATGAAATAGTTACCGAAAGCCGTCTGGCCGCCATGATAAAAAAGAATATTTTTGTCAATACCCGCCAATCGGTCAGCAGACTGGAATCATTTCAAAGTATCAAAAATGCCAATAATATTCTTTTAAGCGAACAACAAAAAGTTGCCTTCCAATCTGTCAAGCAAAATTTTACCGAAAACAAACCTGTACTTTTACATGGCGTTACCGGCAGCGGGAAAACTGCTATTTATATCAAACTGATACAAGAATACATTGAACAAGGCAAAAATGTGCTTTATTTATTGCCAGAAATTACGCTTACCGAACAAATGATCAATAGAATAAGATCTTATTTCGGAGACATTGTCGGCGTATATCACTCTCGCTACAATTCCATGCAGCGGGCGGAAATTTGGCAAGACATGCTCAATCAAGACAGCAATAAATATAAAATCATTCTTGGCACTCGCTCATCTATTTTGCTGCCTTTTAAAAATCTAAAACTGATTATCATTGACGAGGAACACGATGCTTCTTTCAAGCAATTTGACCCGTCACCCCGCTACCAAGCACGCGATTGTGCCATTATGTTGGCAAAGATGTTCTCTGCAGATGTCTTGTTGGGTTCGGCAACACCCAGTTTGGAAAGCTACTGGAACTGCCGCAACGGCAAATATACCTACGTACCCTTACTGGAACGCTACGGAGGCATACAATTGCCGCATATAGAAATTATCAATACCAAGAAAGCAAGAATCAACAAGTTGATGCATAAACACTACAGCCAAGCATTGTTGGACAAAATGCAAGAAGTGTTGGATAACAAACAACAAATTATTCTTTTCCAAAACAGGCGAGGCTATGCACCGCATTTGGAATGCGAGACCTGTCAATTTGTTCCTACTTGCGAACATTGTGATGTAACCCTCACCTATCATAAAAAAACTTCAGAACTGCGGTGTCATCATTGTGATTATACCATTCCCGCCTACTTTACCTGCCCGACATGCCATCAACCGCTCAAAATTGTGGGCTTTGGAACGGAAAAAATTGAAGACGACTTGCAAGAATGGTTTCCCAAGGCAAAAATTGCCCGTTTGGACTACGACGCTACAAAGGCCAAAAATTCCTACCAGCAAATTATCTCCGACTTTGAACAACAAAAAACCGACATACTTATCGGCACACAAATGGTAACAAAAGGTTTAGACTTCGACAACGTGGCATTAGTAGGCATTTTAAATGCCGACAATATGCTCAACTATCCGGATTTTCGCGCCTTTGAACGTGCCTTTCAACTATTGATGCAAGTGAGTGG
>DBXJ01000082.1:10011-11892 GCA_002309475.1 Bacteroidales bacterium UBA1215 | reverse complement strand
GCCAACAATTCGGTAGCAGCTGTGTCGATAGGTGTGGTAGGGTAGCGGGCAATAATTTGAGTGAGATGTTTTTGCAAGCTATCCAAATTGTATAATTTACCCACACAAATGGCTCTGATAAATTCCATTTTAGCATTGATGGTGGAATTGGCATATTTTGACAAGCCTTCGTTGGCCATATCGTAGGCTGCTTGATAGTGGTTGGAAGTAAAAGTGTCGTACAAAGAAGTGTAATATTGATTGGCTTCTTGCTCTTGTTCGGCAATTTTTTGATAATAGTTCGGGTCGTTGATAATGCGGGCATAATCCGTTTTCCCGAAACGTGTCAGGCAAAGATTTTTGTAATAGTTGCTCTTTTCCATATCGTTGAGAGACAAGTAAGAACGATAGAGTTGGAAGCAAGATGGTGCCGCCAATTTGTGGTGATTGTAACGATTGTATAATTTTTCAAAAAGTTCGTTTGCTTTCGGTTTGTCGTTCAAATCATCATAGTAGATAAAACCCGCATTGTACATGGCAGTTGCAATATCGTTGTTGAGTTTTTCCACCTCTTCATCGTTTTTGGGCATATCTTGCAAATAGAAGTTGGGGTTGTTCGGGTTGTTGACACGTTTGTTGGCAGCTGCGTTTGCACCGGATGCATCGTCTGTGGCATCGCTTGTGCTGGTGCCGGTGTCGTCATCGGAAGAAGTGCCATCCGCCATTTGCTGGTCACCAAATACATCTACCACACTAATGTCGTTGACAAACCAGTAATCTTCTAAAGTTCTGTTGCCCCATTGCTTGCGGAAAGATTGCATGGCTAAACGATTTTGTGTCGGGTTGGCAAATATCCATGTATTTGCACCGCTATTACGATTAGCGTTGGCAGCCGATCGCTTTTTAGATGTGTTTTCTATCAATTTGGCTTTGGCATCTTCATCAGCAATGCGTTCTTTTTCTTTTTCTTGGTAATTGGCAATCAATTTTTCAACATAATTGGTTCTTTCTGTTTCGCTTAACGATGCCAAATAGAGTAGACTGTCATTCTTTTCGATAATCATCAAGTTGGCAACCAAATCCTTCAATACTTCCGAACGCCGTTTTATATCGGCATAGTTGGGGAAGTCTTTAGGCATATTGTTCAACAGGGTATCGTAATATTGCAACGAAGGAATATATTCTCCACGAGCATAATAGATATCGGCTAAATCCAAGGAGGAAACCGCTTTTTGGTGTTTGTTGTCAAAAGACCAAAATACGAAAGCCTCTAAATTTTTTATGGCGGCACCGGTATCTTCTTCCGCCAAGTCGATACAAGCTAAAATATAGAAAATCTGGTCTTTGTAACTTTCGTTACGTTCGTCTTTGAAGAGTTTTTTCAAGTGAGTTTTAGCTTGTTCGGTATTAGGGTCGCATAGTGCCATATTCAATGTGGCATTGAATTCCATTTCATATTCCGGATTTCTTTTCAGCACNNATGGCGTAGTTCTTGGAAGCATCCGGTTTTTGGTCGCATTTTTGTAACACTTGTGCCAAAATAAAATGAATTCTTGTTTTAAAATCTTTTGGCATGTGTTTGTGTTTCAATAATTCAGATAGATAAATAGATGCTTGGTCGTATTCTTTTTGTTCTAAAAGAAGTTGCGAATATACAGCCTCCCAGTGTTGTTTGTATTGGTCTTTTTTGCAGTTGGCAATATCTTGACGAATCATTTCCAAAGATTCTTCCGCATCTTCTCTTCTGTCCATTTTCAGCTCAGTTTCGGCTTTCCAAACAAAAGCATCCGGCCATACATTGCCATTGCGGTGGGTGTTGATAATATAATTAAATACACCGATGGCATCGGCATAGTCTTGTCGTTGATAGTAGGCCTTTCCTAACAAAAGATAGGCATCGTC
>DBXJ01000082.1:7106-10004 GCA_002309475.1 Bacteroidales bacterium UBA1215 | reverse complement strand
ATCAGCATGGAGTGTTTTTTGATGGCTTTGGAGCATTTTTCAATGGTGCGGTCCCATTTGGGAGCTTGCTTTAAGGCTTCTGTTTTTTCTATCTGAGGAAATACAGGTAAAATGGCGGTATAGTTGTCTTTTTTTGTGTTATCCATGGCCTCCATGCCATCTTTGTAACTTTCTCCACCATTGAAGATAATATTGAATCGGGCAGTGGTACCATGGTAGGTACGATAGAAAAAATTATCTTTTTTGGTACTACATGCAGTCAATAGGCCAATGCCTATTGCTAACACGCAGTAAAATAATTTCTTATATCTTTTCACTATTTCCAAACTCAATTTATATTAAAACATTATAACGAAGAAAATTCTGCGATAGTATAAAAATTAGATTTTTTTTCTTATTCTTTTTGAAAAACAATAGTTCTTGAACCTGATTTGAGAACGTAAAAACCTGCTGGAAGTGTTGAAATATCAATGGTTTCATCGGGTGCCGATAATTGAATTTTTCGCAAACATTCTCCATTAAAATTATAAATTTCAAGGGTGCTTGCAGTGAAATTTTCCGTCTGTAGCATGAAAAAATTCTTGGCAGGATTCGGATAAATGGAGAAAAAAGAAGGATTTTGACTGGCAATGGAATTCTTTGAGAAAGAAATTTTAGCAGACGGGTCACCAAAGAGCAACCAAGTATTTGCATCTTTTTTTCTTAATAAATTCTTTTTCATATAATTATGACTTATCTTCCAGATGTCTCCCAAAGATATTTCGTTGGTCATACTGTCAAAGACAATTGTTAAAGATTCCAATATGGCATCCCAGTCAGAAAATGCTGAAGACATGAATAGGGCTTTGGCTCCGGTAGGCTTTTCTTGACAGGAACTACGTTGCCAACATTCTGCAAAACAAGTCCTTTGGGCAAAGTTTCCGTTGAGGCAGCTGGCGGAAAAAATGATAGGGAAAGTGGTGTTTTGTAGTTGCTGAATATGATCGGAGGTAAAACCGCTTGTCTGCCAACCGTCATAGTCGCCATGCCCGGCATAAAGTAGCAAATCACAATTTTCATTAATGGCATTGATGACATCTATAGCAGTCGGATTGCCAACCGCATCAAGATTGCCCTGCGAGCCGTCAAAAAATTCTTTTGTGGTGGTTATGCCTTTTTGTTGCAGCAAAGAGGATAATTGTCTTATTTTTTCAAAATCTTGTTTTCCTGTCAGTTCTGATAGTTGATTTGAAGCAATAGTTGAAGCAGTTTTGATTTCAAACGGAATATTGTTTTTCTCTATTACATAGCATAATTCTGTTGAGGTTTCCACCGAAAATCGTCCTACCGACATATATGGCAATGAATCTAAATCAGTGCATACATAGTAGGCGTCAGCATAGGCTTCGTCAAGAGGAAAGGACGGAATATGCTGGTAATCGCCAACTAACAATAAATAGTTTGCATCGTACAATTGATATAAACTATCTATTTGACTTTTAATAGTGTAGATATCAGTGTCTTGTACTAACAATAGTTTGCAGTCAATATGTTGACTTTGTTTTTGAATAATAAAATTTTCCAGCGAAGTTTCAAAACAAGGGGGAGTGGCAATAATCATTGTTTCCTGAGCTGATAATGAACAGCAAATAAACAAATATAAAGCCAATAATAAACGTTGCATGTTTAGTCTTCGGAAATAGATTCCACAATATTTCGATAAGAAGAAAATGTATTGGCACGAGAGATAAATCCATAGTATTTATTGTCTTTGTCCAATACAACCATATTGTATAATCCGTTGATTTTGAATCGTTCCACCACTTGTTTCATGTCTTCGTCAATCTGTACCGATTCGGGCATAAATGCCAAATCTTTAATGTAAGTATTGTCGTATTTTTCTTCGTGGAACATCAAATGTCGCACATCATCCATGAAGATAATGCCATAGAATTTGCCGTCGTCATCTACCAATGGAAATATATTTCGTGTGGAATTTTCTATAACAGGGAGTAAATCTCGCAAGGTGGCGTCGGGTTTGATACAAGAGAAATTGTTTTCTATCAAGTCGGTAACGTGCAATTTGCTCAATGCATGTTTGTCTTTGTGGTGGGTAATCAAGTCCCCCGATGCTGCCAAAGATTTGGTGTATATAGATTGCTTTTCAAAAGGAGAGAAGGCTAAATATGAGCATAAGGTTGTGAGTATCAAAGGTATAAAAAGTTGATAGCCACCTGATATTTCTGCAATTAAGAATATAGATGTCAATGGGGCTTTCATCACACTTCCCATCACCCCTGCCATACCTGCCAAAGTGAAATTCATTATCGGCAAGTTGCAGTCAAACAAAATGTTGATAGTTTCTGCGACCAAGCAACCGGTAATTCCTCCCATAAACAAGGAAGGAGCAAAAACACCTCCGACACCGCCTGCACCATTGGTCAGCGATGTGGCGAAAGTTTTCACCATCAGCATTAAAAACAAAAACAATATCATCAATCCATCGTTGAATTGCCAATTGTAGAATGGACTATTGATAAAAATATAGTTGATTTTGTTTTGCATAATGTTACCTAATGCCTCGTAGCCTTCACCATACAGCGATGGAAACAAAAATATCAATATGCTTAAGCTGATGCCACCTAAAATGATTTTTATCCAAGGTCGTTGTATTTTTTTGAAAGAAGATTCTATTTTGCCCGACATTCTCATAAAATAGAGAGAATATAAGCCTGTTAGAAATCCTAAAAGGGCATAGAATGGCAAATTGTGCATTTCAAAATTAGGAATGGATTGTATGAAACTGAACATGATACTTCTTCCAAGTATAATGTACGACATACTCATAGCCGTGATAGCCGAAATGAGAAGCGGAAAGGCGGTGGAAATGGTTAAATCCAGCATCAATACCTCAATAGC
>DBXJ01000082.1:6325-7092 GCA_002309475.1 Bacteroidales bacterium UBA1215 | reverse complement strand
TGGCTGCCACAGCGGCAGTCGCTCCGCATGCCACCAAGGTGATGGTGCTTTTGGCGTTTAAATGGAATAGTTTGCCTAATTGCGAACCGATAGCCGATCCTGTAAGGGTGATAGGTGCTTCCAAACCGACAGAACCGCCAAAACCGACTGTCAATGTACTGGAAACAACAGAAGAATAGGTGTGATGTACTTTTAGTTTTCCGTCATTTTTTGCAATGGCATAGAGCACCTTGCTGACGCCATGACTTAAATCGTCTTTGACGACAAATTTTACAAAAAGTACTGTTAGTGTGATACCTATGATAGGAAATGCTAAATATAAATAGTTGAATTGTTGTTCCGGAAAGGCGGTTTGCAGCAATTGTTCGGTATAATGTACACTGGTTTTTAGCACAATGGCTGCCAATGCAGATATAATGCTGACAAATACACTTAAAAAAAGTACTTTTCTTTGATCGGAAAGATTTAAAAATAGGTGTGATAGTTTATGTAATGATTTTTTAATATCCATATTCAATAAACGATATAACCAGTTCTAATAAAATAGTCCATTTATCTCCCTTATCGTCTGTGTAGGCAAGTTTGAGTTTGTGATTAGAAAATTTCAGTATGGTATATTCTCTGCTAATAATTTGATATTTACCACGATAGTTGACAATAAGTTCTTTTTTGTCTTCAGAAAATTCCCATGAACCTTCGCAAACACAAGTGGTGCTTCCTTCGTTATAATAGAGAAGGTACACTTGTGTTCGGTAGAATTCCATTAT
>DBXJ01000082.1:2267-6244 GCA_002309475.1 Bacteroidales bacterium UBA1215 | reverse complement strand
CCACCACCTTCTACATACCGACAACTTGTTGTAGATAGTGTAGCCATGCTCAATATGATAAACATGCCGATTATCTTTCTTATCTTATCCATTGTTGTTGCATTAAATGAATGGTTTCTACATTTACATTATAATATTTTTGAATGTATTGTGCCAGTCGGTTGGCAAAATAAACCGAACGATGTTGTCCGCCGGTGCAACCGAAACTGATAGACAAATGAAGAAATCCACGTTCTATATAATTGCGTACCGCTAAGTCAACCAATGATTTAACATATTCAAAATAGAGTGTTATTTCGGATTTTGTTTCCAAAAATTCTATCACTTCTTGGTCGTAGCCATTCTTGTGTTGATAGGCTTCGTAGCGACCCGGATTGGGAAGACAGCGGCAGTCAAAAACAAAACCACCTCCATGGCCGGAATTGTCTATAGGTTGTTGATTTTTGAAGGAAAAACTATAAATTTTAACGGTCAATTTGGGTTGTGATATTTTGTTGAGTGTTTCAGAATGAATAAGTTGGTGAAACACTTGCCACAATTCAGGAATGTGAATTTTCAAATCTACATTTGCCAATAGCCATTTCAAATTGTTTAGGGCATAAGGAATACTTTGTAAGAAGTGCGTTTTCTTTTCGTAAAAACCTCTAAATCCGTACGAACCCATGGCTTGCATAATGCGGACAAAGACAAATGCATAGTAATAGTCTTTGAAATTTTTGGCAGCTTGAGGACAAACGGCTTGTAAACGATTGATATAGTGTGTCAGCAATTCTTCACGAATATCCTGCGGTATGTCGGCCTTGCCATCGTAGAGCAAAGAGGCAACATCGTATTGCAAGGCACCGCGTCTTCCTCCTTGGTAGTCAATAAAAAATACCTTGTCGTCTTTCAACATGATATTTCTTGACTGAAAGTCACGGTAGAGAAAATAGTCGGCTTTGGCTTCTAACAAATAGTCGGTGAGCGTGTTGAAATCGTTTTCCAACAATTGTTCGTTGAAAGGAATTTTGGCTAATTTTAAAAAATAGTATTTAAAATAATTCAAATCCCAATTGATAGATTGCCGGTCAAAGGCACTACGCGGATAGCAAAGCGAGAAATCGATGCCTTCGCTGCCACGCAATTGTATGTCTATCAAACCATCAAGAGTTTGTTTGTAGATATTGATGAGTTTGGATGAAAAACCATCTGCATTTTGCCGTTCTTTGCAGAGAAAACTATACAAAGTTTCGTCTCCCAAGTCTTCCAAAAGATAGACATTCTGGTCTAAATTTTCGCCAAAAATCTTGGGGACATTGAATCCTTTGTGTAAAAAATGTTTGGTGAAACCTATAAATGCTTCATTTTCTTTTCTATCGTCATTATATACTCCGATAAGGGTTTTGTTTTGATAGAAAATTCTAAAATATTTTCTATTGGAGCCGGAAGCTTGCAATAGTTCAATTTTATCTATTTGAGAATGAATATTTTCTGCAAATAGTGCATAGATGAGTTTTTCAATTTCTTGCATGCAATCTGTTTATTTTACTTTGAAAAGTTCAACTTGGAATATCAATGTAGCACCTCCTTTGATAGTGCCGCCTGCACCTCTGTCACCGTATGCCAAGTCGGAAGGAATATAAAATTCAAATTTAGAGCCTTCACTCATCAGTTGAAGACCTTCTGTCCAACCTTTAATTACTTGGTTAAGCGGAAATTCTATGGTGTGACCTCTTTGTACCGATGAGTCAAAAACGGTTCCGTCTATCAATGTGCCATGGTAGTGCACTTCAACGGTATCGGTTGCAGTGGGTTTTTTGCCGATGCTTTCGCGGAGCACTTTATATTGCAAACCGCTTGGCGTCACTTTCACGCCGGGTTTGTTCTTGTTTTCTTCTAAAAACTTTCTCCCGCGTTCTTTTTCTGCATTTAATTCACTTTTCTCGTTTTGTTCCATGTCGTTTTGAAGCATGTTGAGAAGGTCTTGTATTTCTTCTAAAGATAATTCCGGTTTTGAACCTGTAATAATATCGGAAAAACCTTTTGAAAAGGCATTTACATCTAATTTAACACCCATTTTTGCATAATTGGAACCTACTGCGATTCCCAATGCGTACGATTTTTTTTCTTCTAATGTCATAATCAATATATTTTTGCAATAAAATGCAAAGATAGTAAAAAAAACTGAAAGTTTTTTCATTTATAATGCTTTATTAAAGAAAATTTATAAAGTATAGGTGAAATAAAAATAGCTACATGATGAAAAAAATGACTGTTTTTTCAAAGAAATTTGCTACATTTGCATTTTATAATATATTTAATGTAGGCAGAAACCATGTTAGGAAAATTATTCAAGCGAAAACCATACGAAATAGGATTTGCACTGAGCGGAGGCGGCATCAAAGGATTGTGTCATGCAGGTGTTTTAAAGGCGTTTGAAGAATTTGACATCAAGCCCGATGTCATTGCAGGGGTGAGTGCCGGCTCAATAGTAGGAGCCTTGTATGCTGATGGCTATACACCGGAACAAATACTCAATTTTTTTACGGATATCAGCTTCCGTCAGATGACAACTTTAAGTTTTCCTTCTTTAAAAGATATCAAACAAGAGTGGTTGTCTTTGCATACTTCCAATATTTTTGCTCCGACAGGCGGCATTTTTACGATGGACCCTATGGAGAATTTTCTCCGCAAACATCTAAAGGCTAAAAAAATAGAAGATTTACCCATTCCTTTAAAAATTGTGGCAACCGATTTGGATCACGGTACCGCCAAAATATTTGACAGTGGTGATTTGGTAGATTGCATTGTTGCTTCGTGTAGCATGCCGATTATATTTGTACCCAAAATGATAGATGGTGTCTATTATGTTGACGGGGGAGTGGTACAAAATTTTCCGGTCAGCACCATCAAAGACGATTGCCAATATGTAGTCGGTGTCAATGCTTCTCCATTGGTGATAAAAGAATACAAGGTTTCCTTGTTCACGGTGGCACAACGTTCCTATAATTTTATGTACAAAGCCAATACCATTCATGACAAGGAAATATGTGATTTGCTGATAGAGCCGTCTGCTATAGGCAATTTCGATACATTCGATGTTGACAAGGCAAAAGAAATTTACAATTTAGGATATAAAACCGCTAAAAAAATCATCAAGAAAGAATATAAAATCAATAAATAGAAATAATTAGGTAATAAAACAATAATAGCAAAACAATGAAAGTAAAAGAAAATATTTTTTATGTTGGAACAGACGATAAGACCTTAGATTGGTTTGAAGGACAATATATGATTCCCGAAGGAATTTCATACAACTCCTATGTAATCAAAGATGAAAAAATAACAGTAATGGATGCTGTTGATATTCGTTGCGGGGACCAATGGTTGCAGCAGGTAGAGGAAGTGTTGCAAGGACAACAACCGTCTTATCTGGTCGTTTTGCACGTAGAACCCGATCATGCTTCATCGGTAGTGAAGTTTTTGCAAACCTACAAAGATTGCCAATGTGTTACATCGGCAAAAGCACAACAATTCCTCAGTCAGTTTTTTGATTATGACTTCAGTGGGCGATTTCTCACTATTAAAGAAGGGGATGAATTGTCGTTAGGTACACACACTTTGCAATTTATGGCTGCCCCTATGGTGCATTGGCCGGAAGTGATGGTGGCATACGAAACTACTGAAAAAATATTGTTTGCTGCAGACGGCTTTGGCAAATTTGGTGCCTTGGACGGTCAATTGTATCAAACTACAACCGAAGGTTGGGCATGTGAAGCCAGAAGATATTACTTCAATATAGTAGGAAAATACGGACAGCAAGTGCAAGGTTTGTTGAAAAAGGCTGCAGCATTGGATATTAAAACCATAGCACCTTTGCATGGACCGATTTTGGAAAATGATTTGTCGTATTATCTCAATTTATACCAAATTTGGAGCAGCTATCAGGCAGAAAGTCAAGGAGTATTTATTGCATATTGCTCTTTGCACGGTCATAC
>DBXJ01000082.1:0-2165 GCA_002309475.1 Bacteroidales bacterium UBA1215 | reverse complement strand
GCACCTACTTACGATGGCGGTGTAATGCCCAAAATGGAAGAATTTCTTCATCATCTAAAAGCCAAAAATTTCCGCAATCGTAAAATAGGTATCATTGAAAACGGAACATGGGCTCCTATGGCGGCAAAAACCATGTGTGCCATATTAGAGCAAATGAATAATATTACTATTGTAGAGCCAAAGGTCAGCATCCGCTCTGCCATGAAAGAGGCTGACAAGGAAACTTTGAAACAATTGGCAGCATCTATGTTGTAATATACGCTAAGTTTTTATCAAAATATTGAATGACAGATGGATTATAATTTTGACAAACAGATTGTTAGAAGAGGAAGCAATTCTTTTAAATGGGATTTTCCACAAGAAGGAGTTTTGCCTATGTGGATTGCAGATATGGATTTTGAAATAGCACCTGCCATTATTCAGGCAATTCGAAAACGTTTGGAGCACCCTGTTTTCGGTTATGCCTTTGTTCCGCAAAGTTATTACGAAAGTGTGATTGCTTGGTTTGACCGTCGGCACCATTGGAAAATTGAAAAAGAGTGGATACTCTATATGCCGGGTGTTATTCCATCATTGTCTATGGCGATGAGAACCTTATGTGAAAAAGGTGACAAAGTGCTGGTATTGTCTCCGGTGTACAATCATTTTTATGATGCTATCAATAATTGCGATTGTGAAGTGTTGGAAAGTTCTTTGATATATGCCAACAATACTTATACTATCAACTATGACGATTTAGACAAAAAAGCAGCGGATGAAAAGGTGAAAATGTTGCTGTTTTGCAATCCTCACAATCCTGCTGGCAGAGTGTGGACTTATGACGAATTGAAAAAGGTGAGTGACATTTGTTTAAAACACAAAATAGTACTCGTTAGTGATGAAATTCATTGTGAACTGACTATGCCCGATGTTGAATATTGTCCCTTTGCCACTGTTTCGGAGGAATGTTTCGACAATGCCATAATTTTCAATTCTCCCTCCAAACCGTTTAATATTGCCGGTTTGCAAATTTCCAATATCATCTGTAAAAATCCGCAATTGAGAAACAAATTGCAGGCAACTGTTACCAAATATGAATTCGGAATGGTGAATGCGGTAGGTATTGAAGCACTGCAAGCTGCCTATAATGAAGGAGCCGGCTGGCTGGACGCCATGAGGGCATACGTGGCGGACAATTATCATTGTTTATGCCGGTTTTTTGCAGAAAAATTACCGCATATTGCTGTCACCAAGATAGAAGGTAGTTATTTGGCATGGGTAAATATCAAATCTTTGGGAATGACATCTGACGAGGTTTGCCAACGCTTATTGGAACAAGCCAAAGTGATGGTCAGTTCGGGCAGCATGTATAGTAAGAAAGACGGGGAAGGTTTTATTCGTATCAATATTGCCTGTTCGCGTGACCGTATGATGGAAGGTTTGAACAGAATGTATGAGGTTTTGAAAAAATAAAAGTCAGCATTGATAGAATAAAGGTTGATTATGAGAAGAAAATTTAGCGTTTGCTCATTAAAATGTTAACATGATGAAAATGATTATTAAAAACTTATGTGTATTTGTCATATTGTGCTATAATATCAATATATCATTATGTCAAGAAAAATATGATTGTTATTTGCATTTTCGTGATAAGCCTTCAGATAGATTTTATCGTTCAGAATCAACATTTGCTGCATCTATAGATAGTTGTTTTTGTAACAATGATACACTATTTGTTGTATTGAAATCACCGATTAAGAAGGTGCTTAAGAATAGTGGCAAATTACAAATCAGGGATGTTAATTTAGATAGTGCCGGATATTATTATAGCAAATATTGTAGAGCTAAAAAAAGTGGTGGATATAAAGGTAGATATATAGAATGCTTTTCGTTACCTGATTGTTATTCAAGGCAAAGTATTTCATACGTTATCATTAAAAACTATTACTGCAACCGATACTTTAAACACAAAAGGAAAAATCACTATTTTCAAGTTGCATCCGAAATTTTTTCAGATCATAAAGAGTTTTAAAGAAATAATTTTGTATCTTTGCAGCATGAAAAAAGTCAGAATTGATTATTAAAAGAAGAAAAGATAGAGTTTGCCAACATTTTTCTAAAGTTGCTTTGAACCAAATTTTATTATTATGAAAAGTTTATTTAAGTATAGTATAATTTATATTGGG
>DBXJ01000068.1:1822-2525 GCA_002309475.1 Bacteroidales bacterium UBA1215 | reverse complement strand
ACTTATCACTGCCATCATTAAAAATGTTTTCTTCATAATTTTTTTATTTTTAGTGAAACATAATTTTTTATTATCAACGCAAAATCATGCGGTTTATTGTCTTCAGACAAAAAAATAGTATTAAAAATGTGTGGTATTTGCCGGTTTTTTATATTTTGTTCAAAATCAGTTTATTGATTCAATATTTTGAATACTTTTTCCGCTTGTTCTGTAATTATCTTAACAATAAATATGCCTCGGGTGGAAATATTCAAAGTTTTTATGGTTTCATAGCAAGTGTATTTTTCAATACATTGCCCGTCTGCAGTATAAATTTCTATGTTATAGGGTGTTATGTTGCTCTGAATGTGTATTTCTCCTTGTGCTGGATTAGGATATATCTGCGGACCATGTGCATTGGCTTCTATGATGGCAACTGTGTCGTCTGCTGTGGTAAAACTATGGTAGCTCCAATCGCTGAAGAGAGTGTCGTTGCAGACAGAGCGTATATAAATGTCGTATGCGGTGGAAGGCTGTAAAGATGATAGTACTGCCATGGTGTCGGTGAGCATATAGCAGGTGTCGCTGCCTAAAACATAGCCCTGTTCTCCAAATTCCATTTGCCAGCAAGCCGGCATAGCATAATATTTCCAAGCAATAGTAGCGGTATGGATGCCGATATCATTAAGATGTAAGTCAACCACACCTCCGCAGGTATCTGTCA
>DBXJ01000068.1:0-1729 GCA_002309475.1 Bacteroidales bacterium UBA1215 | reverse complement strand
ATGTAGCAGGTGTCGCTACCCAAAACATAGCCTTGTTCACCGTATTCCATTTGCCAGCACATAGCCGAAGTGTCTGTCCATGCGATAGTAATGTTGAAAGTGTCTTTGGTGACAAGATGCAAATTTTGCAGGGCATAGCAGGTGTCGGGTTCGGGAATGGAATCGTGGTATAATATCAAACTATCCAAATAAAATATTGAACCATATTGCCGGTTGTTGTTAGCCGAAGAAATAATGACTATTATCAAAGAGTCGGCTGAAGGCGGGGTGGAGACGGAATCGGCGAAAGTTAAAGGTTCGTATGCCACATCAAATGGCAGGTAAACATTGGTATCGGTAAAATTTCTGTTAAATCCGCCTCCGACTACCTCACGTTTATTGCTTGTTGAATTGTAACGAGTTCCCAAAAGCAAAATGCCGCCATTGTCGTTGCCGCTTCCGGCAGAAGAATATTTATAGTATCCGTGCAGCCGGGTCGGTTCAAAACCATTGAGCGACAAGCCTCCTGAAAAATAATCATTGATATCCAATTGAGAAAAAGCAGCTATCACTTGATTGGCTTGAAAGGTGTTGACACTGTCCAACATATCGGTAAACAAAGTGAGAAAATGGTCTGCATCTATGGCTCCGGTTGTCAGCACAGAAGGAAATATCATATTGGTATAGAAAGTGTCAATATAAGAACTCACCATATTGTAAGTGCTTGGCGGTATGATATCGGATAATTGAAAGGTTTGTAGTGCGATGGACTTGTTGCCATGAGGCACCGAATTGCCTGTTTCATAAGATGCTTTCAATAAGGGCAGGGTGGTGTTTACTTGTATATTTTGAAAACCCATGTTGACGGTTCTGTTGATATGATAGGTAATATAATCCCAAGAAGTGGGGTATTGATAGGCATTGTAAAGCGGGAGTGTAAGCATGCCTCCCATCACCGACAGTGTGTCGCCCGGGGCTGTGGACCAATTTTCAAAACTGAAATTAGGTATAGCATGTGTTTCTTGTGCTTGAGTGTGTTGCCATCCCCAAAGCATGAGACATAATAAACTGTATTTGAATAAGTTTTTCATATAATTGTGTGTCATATTATAACTCATTTTCATTTTGTAAAGATAATGCTTATTATTTTTTATTTTGCACTTTTGCTGGAACAATATAATACCCATGAGCCGGATTTTGATCCGATGGATAAAACCAATCTTTCGAAGTCCTTCCGTAATGAGTGGTGTCAACCACCCATTCCAATTTGTCCTTATTTTCTTTATACCAGTTTCTCATCTCTTTTTTCAAAAAACGACGATTACTCTTTTTGAAAGACACGAAAGAAAAGTAAGTAAGATCTTCTGACTTCGGGTATGTTTTATTTTTTTGAATAAAGTCTTCAATAGGAATATTATGTATTATGTAATCCAATATTGAAAATGCAATATCGCCAACGCAGTAAACCCTGCCCCAATTAGGAATATTGATATCCGTTTTTGTTGTGTTGTCTAAGTTGGATATTAAACAAGGAACTATGTCCTTTCCTTGAACAACCAGATTCCAATAGATACTGTCTCCGGACAACTCCGGTAAATATGGAACATCTGTTATACGTTTAATTTCTCTTGCACAATCTTTTACGCAATCAATTTTTTTTGTTTGAGCAAAAGCACAAAAACAACTAAATACCAATACGCTTAAAATTATACAACTGAATTTCATTTTTTTCATTTTGCAAAAGTAATAA
>DBXJ01000097.1 GCA_002309475.1 Bacteroidales bacterium UBA1215 | reverse complement strand
AAAAAGTTAATTTTTATTGTTTTGAAAGCGACTAAAATATTTCCAAATTTATTTGCAATTACTTGTAAATAAAAATGTTATATTTTGTTAATATCTTTTTATTAAAAAAAAATAAAGAGCGGTAAAAAAATATAATTTTGCACAATTGAAAGGGAAAGGAAATTTTCCCTATAAAGATTTAGTAGAAAAAAACGACAAACATATAAGGCAACAAATGACAGCATTTACACACTTACACGTGCACTCTCACTATTCCATATTGGATGGAATGTCAAAAATTGAAGATTTGATAGAAAAAGCCACTGCAAACGGCATGTATTCCATGGCCTTGACGGATCATGGAAACATGTTTGGAATAAAAGATTTTTTTGATAGTGCGGAAAAATATAATTCTTCTATAAAAACTAAGATAAAAGAGAAAGAAAAGGTATTGGCAGAGGCACCTGAAGACCAAAAAGAGGCTATTACAACGGAAATTGAGGCTTTGAAAAAAACATTTTTTAAACCCATTTTTGGTTGTGAAGCCTATGTGGCTCGTCAAACACCCTCCAATCCCACAGGCAGTAGAAAAGTGATACAATATAAAGAGAATCAAAGCGGTTATCATTTAATATTGTTGGCAAAAAATCAAACAGGATATAAAAATCTATGTCAAATTATTTCCAAATCATGGACAGAAGGCTATTACAATCGTCCTAGAATTGACAGGGAATTGTTGGAAGAATACAGCGAAGGTTTGATTGTTGCATCTGCTTGTTTGGCAGGTGAATTGAATAAAAAAATAGAAAATGGAGATATCAACGGAGCAAGAGAAGCGGCACGCTGGTATAAAACCATTTTCGGGGATGACTATTATATAGAACTGCAACGACACAAAACTGATAAGCCGGGTGGCGACACCACCGTTTTTGAGCGACAATCAGTCCAAAATGAAATATTGGTGCAAATAGCTGCAGAATTGGGAATAGAATTGATAGCTACCAATGATGTGCATTTTGTCAACGAAGATGATGCTGAAGCACACGATAGATTGATTTGTTTAAGTACACAAAAAACATTAAAAGATACTGATAGATTGCATTATACCAAACAAGAATGGTTGAAAACTCCGGACGAAATGGCTGCGATTTTTCCGGATTATCCACAAGCATTGGCCAATACGGTGAAAATTGCTGAAAAGGTGGAAAATTATAGTTTGAATAGAGGTGCTATGATGCCTGCCTTTGACATTCCTGAAGAATTTGGTACAGAACAAGCATATCGGGAAAAATATTCGCACGAAGATTTGTTGGCAGAATTCGAAGCTACCGAAGCCAACAAAGGTACGATAGATAGAATCGGAGGTTTCGATAAAGCATATCGTGTAAAGTTAGAAGCCGACTATCTGCGATATTTAACCATGCAGGGTGCTCATCAAAGGTATGGGGAAGTGATACCCGAAGATAAACTAAAACAAATTGATTTCGAATTAGATGTAATTCACAATATGGGTTTTCCGGGCTATTTTTTAATCGTACAGGATTTTATTCAAGCAGCCCGAAATTTAGGCGTGTCGGTAGGACCGGGTCGTGGCTCGGCAGCAGGCTCGTTGGTGGCATATTGTTTGAAAATTACTGATATTGACCCTACTAAATACGATTTACTATTTGAGCGTTTCCTTAATCCTGACCGTATATCCTTGCCGGATATAGATATCGATTTTGATGATGATGGTAGGGTAAAAGTGTTGGATTGGGTAACCAATAAGTATGGGGCGGATCGTGTGGCACATATTATTACTTTTGGCACTATGGCTACCAAATCAAGTATAAAAGATGTGGCTCGCGTACAAGACTATCCATTGCAAAGTGCATTGGCATTGACCAATTTAGTGCCGGATAAATTCCCGGAAGATGCCAAAACAAAGAAAACACCTAAAGTCAATATGGTCAACTGTTTAAAATTTGTACCTGAATTTAAAAATATAATGGAAGGTGATAATATTGACGCACAATCAGTATTGAAGTATGCATCTATTTTGGAAGGTACCATTCGTCAAATTGGTGTCCATGCCTGTGGTGTAATTATAGGATCTGAAAATTTGGCATTGCATGCACCTTTGGCAACGGTTGTAGAAGACAAGAAAACCAATCATAGAATTACTGTAACAGAATACGAAGGTTCAGTCGTGGAATCGGTCGGTTTGATAAAAATGGATTTTTTAGGCTTGACAACTTTGTCAATTATAAAAGAAACATTGAGATTAATCAAAGAAACCAAAAACATTGATTTAGATATAAATGCCATTCCACTAGATGATAAAGCCACTTACGATTTGTATAGCACGGGCAATACGGTGGCAGTATTTCAGTTTGAATCTGCCGGCATGCAAAAATATTTAAAAGAATTAGTGCCGAGTCGTTTTGAAGATTTGATAGCCATGAATGCTTTGTATCGTCCGGGACCCATGGACTATATTCCGCAGTTTATAGCTCGTAAACAAGGCAGAGAGCCTATCAAATACGATATAGACATCATGGAGAAATATTTGAGCGATACCTATGGAATTACGGTCTATCAAGAACAAGTGATGTTGTTGTCACGTCTGTTGGCTAATTTTACCAGAGGTGAATCAGATACATTGCGTAAGGCAATGGGAAAGAAACAGATAGACAAGATGATGAAATTGAAGGACAAGTTTATGGAACAAGGAATGCAGAATGGTCATGACCAGAAAATTTTGGAAAAAATTTGGGCTGACTGGGAAAAATTTGCATCCTATGCCTTCAATAAATCACATGCTACATGTTATTCTTGGGTTTCGTATCAAACAGCATATCTAAAAGCCCACTATCTGGTGGAATTTATGGCTGCAAACTTGACAACTCAATTAAATAAAATGGATGAGTTGAAAAAATTGTTGGCAGATTGTAAGAAAAATAAAATTAAGGTATTGGGACCGGATATTAACGAATCAAGTATTCAATTTTCTGTTAACAAAAAAGGAGAAATTCGTTTTGGCTTGGCAGCTATAAAAGGTGTAGGGGCAAGTGCTGTGGAAGATATCATCAAAGAAAGACAAAACCATGGTCCATATACTTCAATTTTAGACTTCTTCCAACGCATCAATCCACAAAGTTGCAATAAAAAGATGTTGGAATCTTTGGTGAAAGCAGGTGCTTTTGATAGTTTTAGCAATACGCACCGTGCACAATTTTTTGTAGAAACGGATAAGACAACATTTTTAGAAAAATTGATAAAATATGCTGTTGAATATCGCCGTGAAACTTTAGGCAATCAACAAACCTTGTTTGACGATGTGGAAGATGTACAAGCAACCTTTGACATACAATTTCCGCATTGTGATCCATGGACTTCTTTGCATAAGTTGCAAACGGAAAAAGAGGTGTTGGGTTGCTATATTACAGGACATCCTTTAGATGATTATTATGTAGAAATCAATTCATTTTACAAAGGTAGCATATCCGATTTGTCATATTTGCCCAGATTGAAATTTATGCAAACCAATCCTATTAAAATAGCCGGAATTATCACTTCGGCAACTTTGCGAACAACTAATGATAATAAAGAATTCATGGTTTTTAAATTAGAAGACTATGAAGGAGAAGTACATGAATTCCGTATGTATAAAGAAACATGTATGAAATATAAGCATTTATGTGTACCGAATATTGTAGTGGGCATTACCCTAAAAAGTAAATTAGGATATGGAAAAAAGAACGAAAAGGGTGTTGTAGTCCCGCTATCCGGAGATGATGTAAATGACTACTATATTGACATAATGAATATGGAATTGCTGGAAGATGTTGCCAACGATCAAGTAAAAACAATAGAAATAAGTGTATTAAGTAGCGATGTTGATAGTAAATATGTAGAAAATATAAAAAGAATTGTTAAAAAACATCGAAAAAAACAAGGTAAAAGGGTAGAATTTATAATCTTTGATGAAAAAGCGGGAAAACTTACCATGGTGATGCATGAAAATGTTGAGCCCAGAGGTTTTTGTTATGATTATGGCAATCAATATTCATTGGAATATATTAGAATGCGGAAAGATTAAAGAAAAAATTGTACTTTTGCAAAATTAAGCGTAAGATATGAGCAGTTTTGAAATTTATGGAGGAAATAGGCTGAAGGGCGAATTGGTTCCTAAAGGTGCCAAAAACGAAGCTTTGCAAGTGTTGTGTGCAACATTGTTGACCGATGAAAAAGTGACTATATCAAATGTTCCCAATATTCACGATGTCAATCGATTGATAGATTTGTTAAAAGGGGTGGGAGTGGATGTTCAAAAATTGAATGAAGATACATATAGTTTTCAGGCCGGCAATTTGGACTTTAGTTATTTGCAGAGTAAGGAATTTTATCAAAAGGCCAGTGCTTTGCGAGGTTCGATAATGATATTAGGTCCTATGTTGGGGCGTTTTAAAAAAGGAGTGGCACCTGCACCCGGTGGTGATAAAATCGGAAGAAGACGTTTGGATACACATTTTATCGGTTTGCAAAAATTAGGAGCAAAACTCACTTATTCTGCTCAAAATGCTTCCTATGTTGTTGAAACAGAACAGTTGAAAGGTACCTACATGTTGTTAGATGAGGCCTCTGTGACAGGAACTGCCAACATTGTTATGGCGGCTGTATTGGCAAAAGGAACCACCACTATTTTCAATGCTGCGTGTGAGCCTTATTTATATCAACTTTGTACCATGCTAAATAGTATGGGAGCAAAAATTTCCGGCGTAGGTTCCAATTTGCTGACAATAGAAGGTGTAGAAAAATTGCATGGTTGTGAGCATAGATTGTTGCCGGATATGATTGAAATAGGTAGTTTTATTGGTATGGCAGCGCTCACACAATCTGAAATCAATATCAAAAATGTCGGATATGATTATTTAGGAATCATTCCGGATGTGTTTAAGCGATTGGGAATTAAACTTGAACGTCATGGAGATGATATCTTTATTCCCGAACAACAAACTTATGAAGTAGAATCGTTTATGGACGGTTCTATTATGACTATTGCAGATGCACCATGGCCGGGATTTACACCCGATTTAATCAGTATAGCATTGGTAACAGCTATTCAAGCAAAAGGTAGTGTGTTGATACATCAAAAAATGTTTGAAAGTAGATTGTTCTTTGTTGATAAACTGATAGATATGGGTGCAAAAATTATTCTTTGCGACCCTCATAGAGCCACTGTTATCGGTCTTAACCACGAGAATACATTGCGAGGAACCGTGATGACTTCTCCTGATATCAGGGCGGGTGTGGCATTGTTGATAGCAGCTTTGAGTGCAAAAGGCAAGAGTATAATTCACAATATTGAACAAATCGATCGTGGCTATCAAGATATTGACAAACGATTGAATGCCATAGGTGCTGATATTAGACGTATTGATTGATGAGTATATTGCTGTCAACTGCTTATCTGCCACCCGTTGAATATCTGTCTTTGCTTCTAAAAGAGGATGTGGAGATAGAAAAATGTGAAAATTTTGTAAAACAAACATATAGAAACAGGGCATTGATACCAACGGCCAATGGTATTTTGCCTTTGACGATACCTGTGAAAAAACATGGTTTGCACAATTGTCCGATTACAAAAGTAGAAATTGACTATAGTCAACCTTGGCAGCGTATGCATTGGCGGGCAATAGAAGCTGCATACAATGCAAGTCCGTTCTTTTTATATTATAAAGATTATTTCTATCCATTTTATCATCAGCAGGATATTATATATCTTTTTGATTTTAATATTCAGTTGTTGACAATATTGCTGAAATTATTCAAGATTGACAAAAAATTACATTTTACGTCAACTTATGCTGTTTTAGATAAAAATGAAGATTTGCGATTGATAATCCATCCTAAGAAAAGAGAATGTGCAGATTATCCTTTCAACAATATGAATGTTTATCGACAAGTTTTTTTGGAAAAAACAGGATTTATTCCCAATTTATCGTGTATCGATTTGTTGTTCAACGAAGGTAATTGGGCAATAGAAAAATTGTAGTCGCTTATTTTAATTCTTGGCCGGAAACCATTGAATAGTAAAGACCTTTCAATGCCATTAGGGTTTGATGATTGCCTTCTTCCATTATTTTTCCTTTGCTTAAAACTAATATTCTATCAGCATCCTGAACTGTTTTTAACTTATGTGCAATGATGATAGTTGTTTTGTCTTTTGTAATTTTTTCAATGGCTTTTTGTACAGAAATTTCAGATTGACTATCCAAAGAAGAAGTAGCTTCGTCAAATACTAAGATAGGCGGATTGTTGAGTATGGCTCGTGCAATACTGATTTTTTGTCTTTGTCCGCCGGATAAGTTCATACCTCTGTCACCGATAATAGTTTGATATTGTTGTGGCATGGAAGTTATAAAATTGTGTGCATCGGCAATTTTAGCAGCTGTAATAATATCTTGTTCGGAGAAAGATGTTTTAGAAAAACAAATGTTGTTGGCAATAGTGTCGTTGAATAATATGACATCTTGAGAAACTAGTCCGAACAAAGCCCTCACATCAGAAATAATGTAATCTTGTATAGGTTTTCCGTCAATAGTCAAACTGCCGTCTTCTATGTCGTATAATCGTAATAAAAGGTTGACTATAGTTGTTTTTCCGCTTCCTGATGCTCCTACAAGAGCAATTTTCTCTCCCTTGTGAATGTCAAGATTGAAATCTTGTAGTACAGTTTGTTGTTCATAGTGAAAGAGAACATTTTGAAAGACAATTTTATCAGAGAAATCTTTAATAGGCAAGGCATGAGGTTTTTCGATGATTTTTTCATCACTATCCATCACTTCAAAAATACGTTTTGCCGATATAATGCCTTTTTGTATGTAGCTATATGCACGAATGCTGCTTTGAATGGGTGGAATCAAACGGGCAAATACCAAAACAAACAGTATCAAACTTTCAGAAGTGAAATGATTGTTGTTG
Organism: Bacteroidales bacterium UBA1215; assembly: GCA_002309475.1. GTDB lineage: Bacteria > Bacteroidota > Bacteroidia > Bacteroidales > WCHB1-69 > UBA1205. The sequence continues at coordinate 4,508 of DBXJ01000097.1, read as the reverse complement.
TTAAAAATGAAAATACTTCCAACGAATATGACTACCAACATGGCAAAAATTGTCAATATTTCAGAAAGCGGGGCGGCCAATTCGGTGTATCGCAACATTTTCTTGGTAGTGGTGGCAAATTCATGATTGTGTGATTGGAATTTTTGATTGAAGAAATCTTCTGCATTGAAACTTTTTATCACTCTAATGCCGGAAATGCTTTCTTCATAGTCTGCGGAAAGTTTACTCAATTCTTCTTGTCCTTTTTTTGCTTTCAAGCGGATTTTCTTGGTGATTTTGCTTGCCGCATAGCCGACAGTCGGTACTAATATCAACGACATAATGGTTAATGTGGGACTGATTATCATCAGCGTACACAAGAAAACCAATATTACAAACGGCTGTTGTAATACCAATTCGACAGTTCTTCTTACCAGTGTATCCACTTCTTGTATGTCGGCATTGATTCTGGTGATAATATCTCCCGATTGATGTTTGGTATAGTAGGAAAGAGGAAGTACTAAAATTTTGTTGTATAATTCATTACGAATATCTTTAATGGTATTTGCATTGATAGGGGTAATAAAAAAATAGTATAAATATTTAAATAGATTGGAAAGTAAAGAGCATGCTAAAAAGAGACATGAAACGAATAACAATGCCCAATAGATTCCATGGCTGTTTTCAATCATAGTAATGTAATAGGAGAGTGTGTCTATCCAACTTTGTGTATCAATAGTGAGGTTCGGTTTTACATAGATAGGTTCAATCAATCCGAAAATCACTGATATAAAAGGCACAATCATAGCCAAAGTAAAAAGAGAGAAAAATGCATATAAAATATTACAAATAACTGCTTTTGCAATATTCCATTTGTATGGGTTGATATATGGAAAAACTCTTTTTATTTCGTCCATTAGAAGTCTAAATTAAGTGAAAGATAAAATTGGTGGTTGCTGATTTTTCCGTTTTCAATGCCCCATGCATAGTCAAAGCGTAAGAAATAGCTAAATAACATAAATCGTATGCCGGTGCCGAATCCATATACGATCGGGTCGGTTTGTTTATGAATGGTGATGCGCAAATTGCTTCCGGAAGTGATAGTTCTAGTATATAAAGCGTTGTTTTTGTTGTAGGGATTCAATCCTGACCAGGCCGTTCCTGCATCAAAAAATCCTACTAATTGGAAGGAACGTAAAAAATCACTTCTTAAAGGTTTTTGAACAAATGTTTGTATAATCTGCCAGCGAAGTTCGGTGTTGAACAATATAAAATTGTTTCCGTTACGAATGTTTTGTGAAAATCCACGCATAGGCGTTGCCAAAGTTTGATAGGCATAGTTGATATTGGGTTCAATAGAAATTTCTGAATTAAATTTGGCAAAAATCCAATTGTCAACGCCACCTAAATAATATATGAGCGGAGCATTGCCCAAAGAACAACTTCCCGATAGACGATTAGCCCATATCAATGTTCGTGCCAATGGAGCATAGTATCTGAAATCAAGACCGGATACACTCATATATTTAAATTCTTTGGCAGGCGTACAAGAAGCTTCTGTAAATATTTTTCCACGGAAACCGGTTAGAATATTGGCATCCAATTTTCTAGAGAAATCTAAAATATATTCCACTTTTCCTCCTGTCCAAAAACTATGCTGGGGACCAAGTGCTAATGAGTAGTCGCTGATAGATTTCCAATCTTGTCGATTGTAGCGTAATTCAAACGTAAATCTTAAACTTTGTGCTTTATCAAAAGGATATTTCAATAGGTAGAAAATGGAAGCATTTTGTTGCAAGATAATATTGTAATCATCGGCAGTTTTTTGCTTTTGATAGTATGCAACTATTTGCCTGTCAAGTCGTTTTTCAAGATTCTCATAAGAATATAAAAATTCTATGTTGCCCAAAGATGTAAATGACAATCGAATGCCACCTACCATTCTGTGATTTTCCAGAATATCGGTTAAACCCACCAAGAAAAATGCATTTAATCCACCATTGAGATATATAGGTGAGCTGGTGTTCATAAATTGTTGGTAGGACATATTTAAGAATGATAAATCTAATTGCTCTACCATTTTGTTGATATAGTATTGTGTGTAGTAGTTACGCGGAACAAGTTGTTCGTTTTTTTCTTCTTCGTTTGAAGTAACTGATAGGTTGTCACTTGTTATCGTTGAATCGCCTCCTTGACGTCTTACATCGGATAATTTAATTTGGCGTAAGCGTTTAGTCTTCTTTGTACTTAACTGTTGATTGTCAGTATTCTCATCATTGTTGATAGAATCATTGGTTGTTTGTATTGGTTGTTCGTTGAAATCCGGAATTTTATATTTGGAGAAATCTACATAGAAATTTTTTCCTAGTTTCCATTGTCCATGATTGTAATATTGTTGATAGACAATAGATTGATTGTTGTCTATAGATTGATTTTTGATATTGATATTAAATTGGTCAATTGGGAAATTTTTTACTTGATAGGCATAGTGAATGGATGTATCAATGCGAGATATAACATTTTCAAATTTGCCTAACATTCTGCTGGTTTCGCTATCTGATGTTGCTAAAAATGATATGTAGTCTTCAGTGGCATTGATGGTATTGAATTCTTCTTTGTCAGGGGAATTGGTAAGTTTGGTCAAAAGTTTGTTCTCTGTTTTAATATCATATAAATACAAATCGTATTTGTCTGTACTATAATTACTCGTTGCTGACAAGGAATCTGAATTTCTGTTAGAACTAAAAATCAAAAATTGATTATTAATAATGCATGGTGCTGCATCGTCGGCTAAATCGTTGGTAATTTGTTGTAATGAGCGAGAAGAAAGGTTGTATAAATAAATGTCTGATTGTCCTTTTTGAATGGCAGACATGGCAATTGTTTTTCCATCTTGGGAATATTGAAAATCAACTATTTTATTGATGAAAATCACTTGTCGTTCATCCCATTTTTGTTCGTCAATTATATAGTTGCGTAAATAGACTTTGTCATGCCATTCTTCCGCTAAAGTGAGAAACTTACCATTGGGTGCCCATGCAATAAGTGGAAAAGTATAGTCAGGATTGAGATCCAAACGATAATTTTTCTTATATATCACCTTGTCTTTTGCGTTGTTTCCACCTAAAATATGAATTTTTATTTGTCCATCACAATTGGTAACGTATGCTAAAGAAGTGCCATCCGGAGAAATTTGCGGATGCATATATTGCGTATTCTTTTTGTATTTGAGGTGAATTTCCTCTATTTTTTCTTCACCTAAAGAATCGGGTAGATTTTTTTCGTAGTAATCATTCCATTCTGCTAATAAATCTTTGAAAGTCATGCCAAATGTTTGCATGCATGCACGTTCATAATTGTGACTACTGGCCGAATAGAGTAAGAAAATGTTTAAATTGTTAATACCATATTTTTTTTCTATAAAATTCCAAATGGATATACCTGCCGTGATTTGATTAGCGACATTTAATTGATAGAATTTTTTATACAAGCCGCTTTTAATGCCGTCTTTTACTTGTAGTTCTATTTCTTTGGTAAATCCGTTAGCCAAGTAGTGACTCAATCCGTCTGTAAACCAAATTGGAAAAGCGGGGACATAGGAGGCGGCAATATTTGATCCGATGCTATTTCCGCCGATATATTCTGCAATCAGCATGCGGGCGATGCCGTTGCGGAATTTTTGATGAAAATCTTTGATACTTCCGTCAAAATAAAGAAAAACTTTGTGGTCGTATATGTAGGATACACCGCCTGTATTGAAAAAATCGTCGTTTTCCAAACCGATATTGGACTGCTGAAAATCGCTTTGACGGGCATAAACCACCAACTGAATTTTTTTGCTGCAGACAATACCGATTTTATTTTCCATTTCAGAGAGAATGCCCGGCAAGTGTGAGGCAGAATAAATTGCCAATTCTTTGCTTTGCGGATAGTAATATATATCAGCAAAATCAGTGCGGTAGTAACTCCATTCTCGTGTGGTATATTGTATTCTGTTTTGTCCGAACGACATGTTTGAACCATTTTGAAATTGAGCATAATTAGGTGAAATTGTAGTAATTATAATAATTGTTATGGCAACAATCACCTGAATAAGTGTAGCATATTTTATGTTCAATTTCACTTGCATTTTTCTAAAGCAAATAATCTGCAAAAATACAATTTTTTTCTTAATAAAAAAAAATGATTTTCTTTATAAATATAATGTTAAAAATGCTAACTTTGCAGAATAGTTTAATGATTGAAAAGAATTTAAAAATGAAAAAGATAACTTTTTTAATAATTATTTTATTAGTTGAAATTCAGCTGTTTGCTCAAATAGTAAGTGAAGAAGATGCACGAAAGGTGGCTTGCAATTTTTTAGGTAAACAAAGCGAATTGGATGTACAAATGGTGCAAATGAATGAAAAAACAACATCTCCTTTTTTTATTTTTAATGCAGAAAATTCTTTTGTTATTGTTTCTGCTGACAAAAGATTTCAGCCGATATTGGCATATTCTTATCAAAATAGTTTTGATAAAAACAATAT
>DBXJ01000006.1:6647-16775 GCA_002309475.1 Bacteroidales bacterium UBA1215 | reverse complement strand
TCGGCAGTTTGCAAAATCAATATCGACTCCGATTCCCGTCTGGCAATGACGGCTGCAGTAAGAAAAGTGTTGGCAGAAAAACCGGCAGAATTCGACCCTAGAAAATATTTAGGTCCCGCAAGAGACAATATGAAAAAACTCTATATGCACAAAATTGTAGATGTATTGGGTTCTAACAATAAATTGTAAAAATAGAGTGTAATCTGGCAACAAAAAAGTCGTGACTTATGTCACGACTTTTTTTTATAATTTTTCCAATAAAGTATTTTTGGATATTCCTGCTATTTGTTTGGAATAACTGGTGGATTCTTTTTTAGGGATGGCAATTTGGTAGGTTTTGTGCGAGGCATTGGTGAGTTTTGTGCTTCGCAGCCATGGATTATAGTCTTTTAATTGCTTGTAGGTGATGCCTTGCGAAATGGCAAAATCGGTCAAACTGCCGATGGCGGTGTCCACACTGACATATTCCACTTCCAAGGGTTGGTATAAATCTACATGTCGCAGATAAATTCCGTATTGTTGTACATCGTTCATAATAATTTTCATGGCAAGAATTCTGTACACATAGCGGGCGGTTTCGCTGTTGAGCAATACATTCCAATAGTTGTCGGTTTTTTGTTTTGACAAGGCATTCAAAAAACCGTTGTCGCCCATATTGTAGGCGGCAGCCGCACTTGTCCACGAACCGGTGAGGCGGTAGGAGTTTTTCAAATATTTGCAAGCTGCCAAGGTGGCTAAGCGTACATCGTAGCGTTGGTCCACTTCATCGTTGATTTCCAAACCGTAGGTGATGCCGGTGGTTTTTATAAACTGCCAAAATCCCGCTGCCTTGGCAGGTGACACCACATTGGTGAGATTGCTTTCTATAACTGCTAAATATTTAAAGTCTTCCGGTACTTTGTTTTCTTTCAATATTTCTTCTATCACAGGGAAAAAACGGTTGGCACGCTTGCAGTCCAACAAAATATTTGATTGCCAATATACATTCACCAGCAATTCTCTGTCTAAGGCTTCTCGTACATCGTAGCGGTCTAAAGGAACCTGTTCGCCGCAAAAATCCAAGCTGTCGGGAATAGGTGGCGAATACAGCCGGTAGGAATCTTTGAAAGTTTGCTTGTAATCGGCATCGGAAGGGTTGTGATTCGATTGTGAGGTGAGTATAATAATTAATGGGACGATTATTGCCAATGCACACAAAATCTGTATATACAAAGTCTTTTTATTCATCTTTTAGTCTTTTTCAGTGTGTTTGTTGGCAAGGGTGAACAAAACAACCCATACAATTATGCAGTACAGAATAGATAGTATTATCAAAGGCCAATTCCATTGTTTTACAAAATAGGTGAGGCAGAGTGCCAATGCCATGCCTGCCAATGTAATTAGGGCATAGAGAGGTGCCACAAATTTTTGGTGCATACCGGCATATACCAAATGGTGGGTGGTGTGACCTTTGTCGCCTTTGAAAGGAGATTGTCCTCTGCGAATTCTTTTAATAAAAACAGTGGAAGTATCCGTTAGCGGTACCACAAACAACAACATCACGCATACCAACTGCCGGATGGCAGTGTGGATGTCGAAATGGCTGTCAACAGGTGGATTCCAAAGATAAATGATACTGAAAATTGCCAAACTGCAACCTAATATCAAACTGCCGATGTCACCCATATACATTTTTGACGGATAGTGGTTGAAGAACAAAAATCCGATAATGGAGCAAATTAAAGCAATGATAATCAATTGGTTTAAAAGCAGCATATTGTAGTTGAGCGAACCGATTAACAAGATACCCAACAGTATGCAAATCGATACCGAAGCGGTGACACCGTCCATATTGTCCAACATATTCAAAGAGTTGATAATGCCCACCACCCATAGAATAGTAAGGATGATGTCAATGGCATCTATATGTGTAATATGTATGCGTATGTTCACGCATATCAAAGTGACGGCAATAAGAAATTGAACGATAAATTTGACGGAAACCGGTGCATTGGCAAAATCGTCATACAATCCTAAAATGCAGGCTGCCGTTATACAAAGCAGCATGGCGATGGTTTTTGTATTGTCAAATTCGGTGGAATGTGTCATCAAAAAGAAGGCGAGAATGGCAATGAGAAAGCCTACGAAAAATGAAATGCCTCCTATGGCAGGTTTTCGCTTCATCTCCCAGCGAAGAGTGTCTTTGGGGACATCTTTTGAAAATTTGTTGCCGGAATAACGAAGTAGAAACCAATTGGTTAGAATGGAAATGAGCACAATTCCTATACAGAAAAATATCATCATTATGTATTCATTCATGACTAAAAACTTTAATAAAAAAAGAATTGCCAATGATAAATAATTTGTCAAAAAAATAAAATGCAAAGGTAACATTTTTTATAAAAATAAATTTTTTAAAAAATATCTTTTTTTCTACTAAAAAAACTATACCTTTGCAGATTATTTTAGAGAAAACAATTACTAAAAAATAATTCAAAAAAATATGGCAAAAGACAAACTACAATTTGTTGAAAAAGAAAGCGTTGTAATTAAGTTTGTGGGCGATTCCGGAGACGGAATGCAGCTTACCGGCACGCTTTTTTCTGATACTTCTGCCTTAAATGGAAACGATATTGCAACTTTTCCAGACTATCCGGCAGAAATTCGTGCACCTCACAATACTGTAGCAGGTGTTTCAGGTTATCAAGTTCACGTAGGTAAAAAAATTCGTACTATCGGTGACAAATGTGATGTCCTTGTAGCGATGAATCCTGCATCATTGTTGGCAAATTTAAAATGGGCCAAAATGGGTGGAACCATCATTGTGGATGCAGATACTTTTGAAGAAAAAGCTATAGAAAAAGCGGGGTATAAAGAAAATCCATTATTAGATGGATCACTTTCCAGTTACAACTTAATTGCAGCTCCTATCACTTCTTCCGCGAAACGCGTAGGACAAGAATTAGGAATGGACAATAAGTCGGCAGAACGTACTAAAAATATGTTTGCACTGGGTATGGTTTCTTTCATTTTTGATAGGAATATCGAAACGATTGCAAAATCTTTGGAAGTAAAATTCAAAAAGAAACCGGAAGTTGCCAAGGCAAATATTGAAGTATTGAAAGCAGGATATGTCTATGCTGAGTCAATAGAAGCATTAGAATCCCGTTATCATGTTCAGACAGCTGAATTGGAAAAAGGTCGTTATCGTAATATTTCCGGCAACATAGCTACTGCATGGGGCTTGTTGGCAGCATCGGAAAAATCGGGCAGACCATTGTTCTTGGGTTCATATCCTATCACGCCTGCCACAGATATTATGGTAGAATTGGCAAAACATAAATCTTTAGGTGCCAAGGTAATGCAATGCGAAGACGAAATTGCAGGTATTTGTTCTACTATAGGTGCTGCATTTGCAGGTTCTATGGCGGTAACAAGTACTTCCGGTCCCGGATTTTCTTTGAAATCGGAAGCATTGGGATTGGCAGTGATGACAGAATTGCCGATAGTGGTAGTAGATGTACAGCGTGGCGGTCCTTCTACCGGTTTGCCGACCAAATCGGAACAAGGCGATTTGAATCAGGCATTGTATGGTAGAAACGGTGAATGTTCTTGCATAGTAATTGCAGCCACTTCTCCAAGCGATTGCTTCTATTCTGCATTTACGGCTGCCAAGTTGGCAATGGAACACATGACACCGACTATTTTGTTGACAGACGGCTACATCGGACAAGGTTCTGAATTGTTCCGCATTCCGAAAATGGCCGATATGCCTCAGATAGTTCCTCCTATTGCAGAAGCTAACGATCCGGATTATGCTCCTTATAGAAGAGATCCCGAAACATTAGTAAGAAAATGGGCTTTGCCGGGTACTGAAGGTTTAAGACACCGCATCGGCGGTTTGGAAAAAACAGATGTCAAAGGTGCTGTTTCCACCGATCCGCTCAACCACGAAAAAATGGTTCAATATCGTAGAGATAAAGTATTGCGTGTTGCCAACGATATTCCTGAACAAGAAGTATTTGGCGAAAAAGAAGGCGATTTGTTGGTAGTTAGTTGGGGTGGCACTTACGGACAAACTATGGTGGCAGTGAAAGAAATGCAACAACAAGGTCAAAAAGTAAGTTTGGCACATTTCAAATATATTTCGCCACTTCCGAAAAATACGGCAGAAATATTGGCTTCTTATAAGAAAATTGTGGTATGCGAATTGAATGCAGGTCAGTTTGTAAATTATTTGAGAGCACAATTCCCTCAATTCAAGTATGAACAATACAACAAATTCCAAGGACTTCCATTCACCACAGCAGAGTTGACAGAAAAGTTTAACCAAATTATTAAGGAGAAATAGTTATGAGTATAGAAAGATCGAATGTAGTTTTGACAAAAGAAGATTTTGCAAGCGACCAAATGGTAAAATGGTGCCCTGGTTGTGGTTCCCATGCTATTTTAGCTGCGTTGGAAAACGTATTCCCTAAAATTGGTTACAAGGCAGAAAAATTCTGTTTGATATCTGGAATCGGATGTGCATCCCGTTTCCCATATTATGTAAATACTTATGGATTTCACAGCATTCACGGACGTCCGAATCCTATTGCAACAGGTGTAAGAGTCAACAATCGTAATTTGAGTGTATGGGTGATATCAGGTGACGGCGATTCATTGGCAATCGGTGGCAACCACTTTATTCATACCATTCGTAGAAATGTCGATTTGAATATGTTGATATTCAACAATCAAATTTACGGTTTGACAAAAGGACAATATTCTCCTACAACACCTTTCGGCAGAATTACAAAAACATCTCCACAAGGAACAATAGAACAACCCTTCATCCCCGGACAAATCGTTTTGGGTGCCAATGGAACTTTCTATGCAAGGGCTATTGACAAAAACTTGAAGTTGATGCAAGATGTAATGTTTGAAGCAGCAAGACACGATGGTACTTCCGTAGTTGAAATACTACAAAATTGTGTTATCTTCAACGATGGCACACACGAAGCTATCACCAACAGAGAAACTGCCGAAGACAGACAATTGATATTAAAGCAAGGCGAACCTATGATATTCGGCAAGAATAGAGATAAAGGTCTTGTTTTAGGAGCAAAAGGTTTAGAAGTGGTAACTATCGGAGAAAACGGTATCACAGAAAAAGATATCCTCGTTCACGATATGACCACCCAAGATCCTAGCATCCACTTGATGTTGGCACAAATGAAGTTGCCGGATTATCCGGTGGCATTGGGTGTCATCCGTTCAGTAGAAGCTCCGACTTACGATCAATTGTTGGAAGATCAAATTACAAAAGCTAAAGCAGAATCCAAAATTCAATGTGTGGATGATTTGCTTAATAGCGGAGATACTTGGGAAATCTAATTTTAATTTTTTCACACACATATATTGTGAAGGTGTCCGCTCGGACACCTTTTTTTTGTTGTTCAGGCGTCATAAAGAATGAGAGATTTGTTGTGTTTTTGTTAAAATATTGACAAATAATAAGCTATTGCAGCGGCTATGTTGAATTAGTGGTGAAAAAAATATTGCCATAAAGGAAAATTACATGATGTTTTTTTTGTATCTTTGCAGTTTAAATTGAAAGGTACTAAAATGGATACACGTTATATTTTTATTACAGGTGGAGTTGCTTCCTCGTTAGGAAAGGGAATCATTGCAGCATCGTTGGCCAATTTGTTGCAAGCAAGAGGTTATAAAGTCGCCAATCAAAAGTTAGACCCGTATATAAATGTAGATCCGGGCACATTGAATCCTTATGAGCATGGCGAATGCTATGTGACGGAAGATGGTGCGGAAACAGATTTGGATTTGGGACATTATGAAAGATTCACCAATATTCCTACTTCACAAAGGAATAATGTTACCACAGGAAGAATCTATATGAATGTCATCAACAACGAGCGGCAGGGAAAATATTTAGGTTCCACCGTGCAGGTGATACCGCATATCACCGATGAAATTCAAACCAGAATCAAGGCTTTGGGAGAAACCGGCAACTACGATTTTGTATTGACGGAAATCGGCGGTACGGTCGGAGATATTGAATCATTTCCGTTTATCGAAGCGGTAAGACAGTTGCGTTGGCATAGCAAAAATAGTTTGGTTATCCATCTTACATTAGTACCTTATTTGCATGCCACCGGCGAATTGAAGACCAAGCCTACGCAACATTCTGTCAAAACTTTGTTGGAACAAGGAGTGCAACCGGATATTATTGTTTGCCGTACCGAACACGATATCAGCGATAATTTAAGAAAGAAAATCGCTTTGTTTTGCAATGTTGATCCGACATCTGTTTTGCAGTCTATTGATGCGGACACCATCTACGATGTACCTTTGTTGATGTACAAAGAAGGTTTGGATAGGGAAGTATTGCGAAAATTGAATATGCCCTACGACAATGAGCCCGATTTGACCTATTGGAAAGAATTTATCCATAAATTGAAATTTCCTAAGAGCAATGTAACTATCGGCTTGGTAGGCAAATATGTAGAATTGAACGATTCTTATAAGTCTATCATCGAGTCGTTTACTCATGGCGGCGTTGCCAATGAATGCAAGGTGAAAATAGAATTGTTGCATTCGGAATATATCAGCGATGACAATGCCAAAGAAAAGTTAGGTCATTTAGACGGCATTTTGGTGGCACCGGGTTTTGGAGGCAGAGGCATAGACGGCAAAATTGTCGCTATCAAATATGCTCGCGAAAACAATGTTCCATTCCTCGGCATTTGCTTGGGCATGCAGTGTGCTGTTATAGAGTATGCAAGAGATGTGTTGGGATGGAAAGATGCCCACTCTGTAGAAATGAACCCCAATACCACTCATCCTGTTATAGACATGATGGAAGAGCAGAAGAAAATTTCGGGTATGGGCGGCACCATGCGTTTGGGAGCCTATCCGTGCAAATTGCAGAAAGATTCTTTGGTATATAGCATCTATCAAAAAGAAGAAATTAGCGAAAGACATCGTCATCGTTACGAATTTAACAATAAATATTTAGAAGATTTTGAAAAGGCAGGCATGAAGGCTGTCGGCTTTAATACCAAACAAAATCTGGTGGAGATAGTGGAAGTGCCTTCACATCGCTGGTTTGTGGGAGTACAATTCCATCCCGAATACAAAAGTACTGTAAAACAATATCATCCATTGTTTGCGGCATTTGTCAAAGCAGCCATGGACTATAAAGAAAGTAAAAAATAATGAATATAAAAGGGGAATTATTCAATTTAAAATACCCATCGGTGATGGGTATTTTAAATGTTACAGAATATTCTTTTTTTGATGGTGGCAAATATTTTACAGAAGATAAAATTTTAGCTCGTGCCCGGCAAATTGTAGAAGAAGGTGCCGATATGGTAGATATTGGTGCCATGGCTACCAATCCTTCTGCACCGACTATCACAGAAGAAGATGAAGCACAAAAATTGTCAGAAGCGATTGCCATTGTAAAAGAAAACTTCCCTCATACTATCATTTCTGTAGATACCTATCGCTCGCAAGTGGCGAAAATGGCGGTGGAGCAGGGTGCACATATCATTAATGACATTTCCGGTGGTATGTTTGATGAAAATATGTTTTCTACCATTGCTGCATTGTCGGTGCCCTATATTCTCATGCATACCAGCGGTCTGCCGTCTGAAATGCAGCAGAAAACACAATACAAAAATGTGGTGGAAGATGTAACTTATTTTTTGAGTGAAAAAATCAACCGCTTGCATTTGTTAGGTGTGAGTGATATCATAGTGGACCCGGGTTTTGGTTTCGGAAAAACGGTGGACCAGAATTTTGAATTGCTGAAAAATCTGCACAAGTTTAGCATTTTTCATTTGCCCATATTGGCAGGACTTTCCCGCAAGAGTATGTTTTATAAATTGCTGCAGACGACACCTGAAGATGTTTTGCCGGCAACTTTGGCAGGCAATTTACTCGCCTTGCAGCAAGGTGCCCACATACTTCGTGTACACGATGTAAAAGAAACCCGACAAATGATAGAAGTGTTTAAGAAAATTTCTTAGCATGAAGTTTATTTTTGTTGTTCAAGGAGAAGGACGAGGGCATGCCACGCAAGCCATTGCCTTGCAAGAGCGTTTGCAAGACAGCGGACACGAAGTGGTGAAAGTATTTTATGGAACTAGTCCACATCGCCCGATAGCCGATTTTGTAAAAGAGAAATTTGAAGGCAAATTGGCCTATTATGATAGCCCCAACTTTCTTCCTTCCAAGAAAAAAACCAATATTTTAAAAAGTTTTTTTTACAATTTATTGCTCAGCAGGCATTTCTATCAGTCAGCAGACAGTTTGGCGGCAGATATTGCCGGCATACAAGCCGACAGAGTCGTTAATTTTTACGAACCCTTGTTAGGAGTGGCATATAGTCGTAATAAGATACTCCAACCGATGATATGCATTGCCCACCAATATACCTTTCTGCATCCTGACTATTCCTTTCCGAAAGGATTTTTCCTGCGGAAAAGAATGTTGCAGTATCTTACCAACAAAACCCGACAGCAAGCCATGTTTTCCATTGCATTGTCTTTGGTGCCGATGTCGGATTTAGAAGAGAAGCATATCTATGTGGCTCCGCCTTTGATAAGAAAACAAGTTTTGCAGGCAACCAGTCGGCAAGGCGACTATATCCACGGCTATTTGTTAAACGAAGGCTATTTGCAGGAAATTGACAATCCGTCATTAAATATAGATGTAAACCTGTTTGTTGGTGAAGCCTGTACAAGTAAAAATCCACATGTAAAAACCTTTCTCCTCAACGACAGCCAATATTTGTCGTCTATGGCGGGTGCCAAAGCGGTGATCTGCACCGCCGGATTCGAGACAGTGGCCGAAGCCATGTATTTAGGCAAGCCTGTGTGGGTGGTGCCGGTGAATTTTGAACAACAATGCAATGCCAACGAAATGCAACGCGGCGGTGCAGGCGTGGCAGACAAACATTTTGATATCGCCCGATTGAATCATTTTGTATCGCATTATATAAATAATAATGTAAACTTCCCGACTTGGGAGCGGGAACATCGCCACAAGATTGTCGACCTGCTTACTGCAGAGTAAAACTTGTCAGTTTAGTCAGTATAAAATATTGAAAAATGACATTTTGGCAGAAAAAATAATATTTTTTGTCATACTGAAAAATGTGGTCATTTTTCTAAAAAATTTCATAAATTATAGAATATCAATAAGATAATAGGAATAATAGGGGAGAATAGTGCTTGTTTGCATGCAAATTGGCACAAAGATTGATAAAATGGAGGTGTTGAAAAATAATAAACAGTTTAATTTAGAATAAAAATAAAAAATTACAAATATGGGAAAGATTATAGGAATTGACCTCGGAACAACAAATTCATGCGTTGCCGTATTAGAAGGCAGCGAACCGGTGATAATACCAAACAGCGAAGGAAACAGAACCACTCCTTCCATCGTGGCATTTTTGGACAATGGCGATAGAAAAGTCGGTGATCCTGCAAAACGTCAGGCGGTAACCAATCCTAAAAGGACTATTTCTTCCATCAAACGTTTTATGGGTGAAACCTACGACCAAGTTGCCAAAGAAATTGCCAGAGTAAGTTATGAAGTAGTAAAAGGTGACAACAATACACCAAGAGTAAAAGTAGGTGACAGATTATATACTCCTCAAGAAATTTCTGCTATCGTTCTTCAAAAGATGAAAAAGACGGCAGAAGATTATTTAGGACAAGAAGTTACAGAAGCTGTAATTACAGTTCCTGCCTATTTCAGCGACTCACAACGTCAGGCTACCAAAGAAGCCGGAGAAATTGCCGGATTGAAAGTAAAACGTATTGTCAACGAACCTACAGCTGCCGCTTTGGCATACGGTTTGGACAAAAAAGACAAAGACAGCAAAGTGGCTGTTTATGACCTTGGTGGCGGTACTTTCGATATCTCCATTTTGGAATTGGGTGACGGAGTAGTAGAAGTAAAATCCACCAACGGCGACACTCACCTCGGCGGTGATGACTTCGACCACGTTATCATCGATTGGTTGGCAGAAGAATTCGAAAAGGAAAATCATATCGATTTGAGAAAAGACCCTATGGCACACCAACGTTTGAAAGAAGCTGCAGAAAAGGCTAAAATAGAATTGTCATCTTCTGCATC
>DBXJ01000006.1:0-6440 GCA_002309475.1 Bacteroidales bacterium UBA1215 | reverse complement strand
GTAAATCCTGACGAAGTAGTGGCAGTGGGTGCAGCTATACAAGGCGGTGTATTGACAGGTGAAGTAAAAGACGTGCTTTTGTTGGATGTAACTCCGCTTTCTTTGGGTATTGAAACATTGGGTGGTGTGATGACCAAATTGATTGATGCCAATACCACCATTCCTACCAAAAAGACAGAAGTTTTCTCCACTGCAGCCGACAACCAGCCTTCAGTAACTATCAATGTTTTGCAAGGTGAACGTCCTATGGCAAAAGACAACAAGCAAGTAGGCCGATTCGATTTGGACGGCATTATGCCTGCACCGCGTGGCGTTCCTCAAATAGAAGTTTCTTTTGATATCGACTCCAATGGTATTTTGAATGTAACCGCTAAAGACAAGGCTACAGGAAAAGAACAACATATTACCATTACCGCTTCTTCCGGCTTGAGTGAAGACGAAATCAAACGTATGAAAGCCGAAGCTGAAGCAAATGCAGAAGCCGATAAAAAACAAAAGGAAGAAATTGACAAAATCAATGCAGCAGATGCCATGATATTCCAAACTGACAAACAGTTGAAGGAATTGGGTGACAAGATGCCGGCTGACAAAAAATCTCAAATTGAGGCTGCTAACAACAAATTGCGTGAAGCTCACAAAAACAAAGATTTGGCTGCCATAGATGCTGCCATGAAAGAGTTGAACGACATTTGGCAAAGCATCTCTCAAGAAATGTACAACGCTCAACAACAAGCTCAACCTAATGGAGGCCAAGGTTTCAACCAACAACAAGGCGGTCAGCAAAACCAAGGCGGAAAAAATGGTGACTCAGAAGTGACAGACGTTGACTTTGAAGAAGTGAAGTAATTTAATCATAACATTTTTTTATTAGACATGGGGTGTAACATTCGTTACACCCCTTTTTTGTTGAAAAAATGCATTTATCCATTGATTTTTCTGTGGTTATTTGTATTACAGCATGGTAACCATAAATTATGGCAACAATAAACAAGTGAAGAGTATTGGTTTTAATATTAAAAATATATCTGTTTGTAATCGAACAACCTGTTATGTATGTTGCCTTTTGAGTGTAGACTATTCCATTTGTTTGCAGAAGTTAATGCTGAAATCGTCAATGTAAACCTTTGTTTTGTCGGTTTTATAGAAATATATCACAGCCATAGCATCTGATGGAAGTCCGTTTAAGTGTAGTTCATATGTGTAATCAAACTTGTACCAATGTGAATAGGCAATAATACTACCTGTTATTCCTGCCGAATTCCAACAGAAATTATTTTTGGTATTTTCAATGGAAACAACAATAGCACAATTTGTATTTGCATAGCAATTGCAGTAGGCTGAAATATTGACAAATATAACGTCATAACCCGCTTGAATGAACGAATCAAGCGGATATGTAAAGGTGGCAGAATAGATGCCGACCTCATTTGACAACTTGCCGCTATAACTAGTCTTTTGTGTCAGTATGCAGTCTTCTCGCCAAAAATCAGGAGTTTCGCTGTCAAAATTATTTTTTGTTTTGAACAGAATGACAAAGTTTTGTTTTTGTAAATTAATGCTATCCAGTTGGTATAATTTAACACCATATTTGTCAAATACGGGTGTTTGTTTTTCTAATACAAAGCTTGCAAAATCAGGAAGATTATCGTAGGTCATGTTATTTAATGCCAAAGTGTGATAATTTAGTACAAGCGTCATATTCCCATGATGCTTTTTTAATAAATCTTCGTTCAAATCGCTGAATTCTATATATTTGCTATTCGAAGAGAAACCATCATAGTATCGCAATAGACGAGTACATATCATATCGGAAATGACAAGATTATTTTCTTTGTTATTAACTACCATGTCAATCAGTGTGTTGCGTCGTTTGTTGTATTGGTATGATTGTTTTGCCATTAGTTCGCAGGGTAGCACCAGCAGAGTCAATAATAAGGCATAAGCCATCAATTTGTTTTGCTGGTGACTATCCTTTAGAATGGTAACCATGACCATCACTAAGGTGATGGGCATATACACATAGTAACAAATGAACCGATTTCCAAAAAAAGAGTAGATGCTCAGAAAAACGAACAATGCAGTTGTGAAGTAGATTTGTATCTTGGTTGGTTTTTTATGTAAGAAAAGAGCGGACGCTATGGATGCGATTGGTATAATGAATAGATAGTGGCGAGGGTCGATGCACATGGGAATGTAGGAGGTTCCCGAGATGGTCATGAAGTTTGATGACAAGAATAGTAGCTTGCCGATACCAAAAAAAAGGATGTAGCATTGTTGATTTGCAACATTTGTCGCCATCCCTTTGAAATGAAGGCTGTCACTACAAATACAAGAGGAACCGACATGCCATAGTTGATAGTCATGTCGAAGAAGTCAAAAAATAGGCGTTTGAGCAAGATGCCCATAGGCTGTTGGTCATAGCTGCATTTGTTGAGATAACTGTTTTGTGCAATGGCCTTGAAGCGGTAAAAGAATTCACCGGTCAAGTATTTAATGCTTGCGAAATAAAATATTAGACAAATAGTTCCCGACACAATGACCCATTTCCAAAATTTGGTCTCTTTCTTCAGAAAAAAATCTATGAAGAACAAATATAAAAGCCAAGGAAGTAAAAGCACCACTGTACCTTTCGACATGAATCCGAACAACAGTGTTACAGAAAAAGCAATGGCATGACCGACGACATGTTTTTGTGATTCATACCGATAATGAAAATAGATATATGTTGCTAATATCGTGAAAAAAACCAAATAGATATCCGGCATCAGTTTGTTGGAATAAAACAACAGCCATTGAGATGTTGTCGTGAAAGCAAGTCCGAAGATAGTGGGTAAGAAACCTTGTTTTCGCATTACAGCATAGACAATCACTAATGTGAGTATGGTAAGTGTCATTGCTGGTAATGATGATGCAAAATCATTGATTCCAAAAAGTTTGTAGGATAATGCTGTTGCAGCAATGATAGTAAAACGGAATGTGAAATGATCTTCAAAATCCACTTTCCCGTCAAGCAAATTGGCAGCTATTTCAGCATATTGCATATCATCAAAACCGAAATGCCCTGTATAGCCGAAAATACGGTAACAGATAATGAGTATAATGAAAAATAATAAAGCGTAAAAAGGTTTCGCTTTCAAATGTAGCTCATTTAACTGCATAAACAAAACAATTTGAAAATGCAAAGTTACAAAAAATAAAAATGAATTTCATGAAGGTTACCTATTATTAATTGTTTTTTACTACTTTTGCAAAAAAATAGTTTAACAAAAGTTGCATTTGTGACTTGAATGTGGCTATTGTCATTTGTCAGAGTTTTTTTTCATCCGAAAAGCTTTAGGACTCATACCGACTGCGCGATGGAAAAAGGTGCCGAAGTGGCTTTGGTTTTTAAAACCGAGTTGGTCGGCAATCTCTTGAATGGATAGGGACGTTGTGATCAATAAGGAACGTGCCTGTTGGATTAGATTTTCCGTGATACACTCTCCTGCACTTCTTCCCGTAACCTGCTTGACAATATTGGCCATATATTGCGGTGATAGACACATTTCGGATGCATACCAGTCGATATTGTGGTGGGCATGGCTGTGTAAATCCACCAAAGAAAGAAAGCGACCTGCATGTTCCTCTGCTCGCGTAAGCGCGTGTTGTTGATTGAATAATTGTACATAAAAGTCTGCCATATAATATATCAATGACCGTACTATACTATTTGCTATTTTGTAGGAATTGCAGATACTTGAATCTTGTATTATGTTTCTGAGAAGTGAAAGATATTGTAAACATATATTTAATTGATTTTCATTTATCGACATGACAGGGCGAATATATGCTTTATTGTATATGTCATTACCCGCATTGAGATTCATGTCGTTGCCAAAATCAATCGAAAAAGATAAAACATACATCAGGGAATCCTCTGAAACATGTATTGGATGTAATATATAGTTTGGGGAAATGAATATTATAGCAGGAGCATGGATTGTAAAATGTTGGTGATTGATTTCGGCGGTCAAAGTTCCTCGTATCATAAATTGTATGGTGAACTTGTCTGTGCGGAAATATTCCGGCATGTTCACTGACTTACATTCTATATAGGCAACTTGCAGTTTGTCGTCAAGGTTGATGCTTTCAAAGGCTTGTTCTGTCGCTTGTAAAACAGGCATTTCTGCTAATGATTGGTTTGTCATAATTTTTTTTATGTAGAAAATAAAATGCAAAAGTATATAAATTTTCATATATCTACTGACAAAAAGTATGAAACAGAACAATTTTAATTATAATTACAACATTATTATAGTCGGTAAAAGCAGTAATTTTGCACATCTTTTATAAAAGTACTATTATAATAAGAACATTATTTTTCAGTATTGCCAAAAACTGTATGAAGATATTAGAAGACATGAGATTGCTGACTGTCAAAAATGCTATGTTGCTTTTGTTGTCAACATTGATGGTTTTTCTTCATGCACAAGAACGGATAGAATATCTTCCTTTTGGCAAAATGGACTCATGGACAGTACGCTATATCAAAGAATCGATTTTGTTGGGAGGCAAGACCCGCCAATTGTACGTTGTTGCCAAAACGGATACAATTCGCGAGAATAAGTCCTATCCTTATGGTACGAATGGCTCTCCGTGGAGTACTAGCAATGCCTATGCCAAAGTATGCGGGGTGGACAAGGCTGCTATATCGGTAACCCCTGAACCACGTGGAAACGGCTATTGTTGTCGTTTGGAGACGACATTGCAGACTGTAACAGCAGTCGGCATTGATCTCAAAGCCTTGGCAACAGGAAGTATCTATGTAGGTAAGCTTCTCGATCCGGTAACATTGGAAGGTATCAAAGATCCGATGAAAGCCATTGATATGGGCATACCTTTTACAAAACGACCTGTCGCCTTGCTGATAGATTACAAAGCACTGATACATCAAAATAAAAAAATGGTGCGTGCGACCGGTTCAACCAAAGTAGTAGAGGTAAAAGGAAAGGACGAGGGTGAAATTATTCTTTTTTTGCAGCATCGCTGGGAAGATAAAGATGGAAATATCTATGCTTACCGTGTAGGCACTGCTTCTGAGCATATCACCCAAAGCATTTCCGAATGGAAAAACAATCACCATCTGCCGGTACGTTATGGTGATATATCCAATTTGCCGGATTATAAAAGTTGGGAAAAGCTTTACAAAGACCGTTTTATGGCTCGTAATTCAAAAGGAAAAATGGTGCCGGTACAAGAGATTGGTTACAAAGAAGATGTAATGCCAACTCACATGATTTTGCAAATATCTGCCGG
Organism: Bacteroidales bacterium UBA1215; assembly: GCA_002309475.1. Classification (GTDB taxonomy): domain Bacteria; phylum Bacteroidota; class Bacteroidia; order Bacteroidales; family WCHB1-69; genus UBA1205. The sequence goes on along the minus strand of DBXJ01000006.1, from coordinate 1,145 downwards.
TTGTCATGAACCTTTTACCGGCTGCCCCGGCAATGTGCTTTGGTGCGACAATATTCGTTTGGTATATTGAAATTTATAAGTGTTTGTGTGTTGATAAATAATTATAATTATAACTGCTTGCATACTTTTTCCGCCGCAAGATTTATTTCCTGCCGCGGATTTTTTTTTGAAAAAATCTTAAACTTTTACTATATATCGGAAATTTAAAGTAATTTTGCAATTTATGAATAATTTAACTCAATATACTCATCGTTATTCGCTTACGGCAGCGGATATAGATACACGTTATCGTATAACTCCCAGTGCCGTCTTGCTCTACTATCAAGATTGTTGGGCACGCTATATGTCGTGTTTGCATCTTGCTGCATTTGATATGGTGAAAATGAATAGAATGTGGGTCATTACGGAGTTTAATGCATGGTTTGAGCAGCAGACGGCTCTTTGGTCTGACGATATTGACGTAACAATATGGAATAGTGAAGTCGGCACCTTGCGTTTCTATGCAGATTTCCGCTTGCGAAGGTCGGATGGAGTAGAGGTGGCACATGGCTATGGTTGTTGGACCTTGCTGGATACAGAGGTACATCGTCTTGCTATGCTTACCCCGATTGTATCGCAAATACCTATTTTGCCGGAAGTGATAGCTGAGACGCACAAAAAACGGCGTTTTCCTATTGGCAGTACGCCATTACAGCAGATAGAGCACCGTGTCAATCCCATCAATTTGGATTTTAACGGACATGTCAACAACCGCACCTATTTGAGTATTGCCATGCAGTCTGCAGACGAAGCCTTTATGGATACTCACAACATCCGTTGTATTGCCATACATTGGCAGAAAGAGACTTTCCTCGGTGATACGCTTTTGTGTTGTATGTACTTGCTGCCGAACCAGATGGAAGAAAAACTTTATCGTTATCTGCATACCATCAACCGCAATGACGGACAAACAGCGGCACAGGTCTATTCAGAATGGGTGCCTCGCACCGAGCAAATTGACGTGGCTGCCCATGTAAAAAGAGAATAAATACGAATAAAGTTCAAGATTATTTATTGGAATTGTATAAAAATTATAATAATATGAAAGCGATATTTATCAACGGTTCACCCAGAAAACAGTGGAACACGGCAAAAATGTTGGAAAG
>DBXJ01000086.1 GCA_002309475.1 Bacteroidales bacterium UBA1215 | reverse complement strand
GTTATGTCCATATAGCGACCTTTAACCTTTTCCTTAGACTCGATGCGGTAAACATTTGCTACCGACGAGTGAGTGTTGTGACCGTAGTCGTAACCTGCCTGAATCACCTTAATATTAGCCTCAGCCACGCCGGGTTTCTTGGCGAATTTTTCTTTGAGGAAATTGAAAGCGATATTGAGGTCGCGGTCGAAAAGGTAGCAAACCAATCCGAGGGCGAACATATTGCGGCATTTGAGGATGCTCTTGTTGTCCATACCCGAATCTTTGAGGCAGTCCTTAACCATAGTTGAGAGGGGACAAGCGATCACTCTGTCGGGGTCGATATTCATTTCGGCTATCGGGTCTTCGGTAGCGAACTGAGCCTTTTCGAGGTCGGCCTTTTTAAAACAGTCGGTATCGATAATGATAGCGGCACCCGGTTTTGCATATTTATACTGAGTTTTGAGTGCGGCGGCGTTCATAGCCACAAGCACATCGCACTTGTCGCCGGGAGTATAAACCTTGCCTGCACCTATATGTACTTGAAAACCAGATACTCCCGTAAGCGAACCCTGAGGAGCGCGAATGTCGGCGGGATAATCGGGAAAGGTGCTGATGCTGTTGCCTACTGTGGCAGAAATGGTGGAGAAAATGTTTCCGGCCAACTGCATTCCGTCGCCGGAATCGCCCGAAAACCTTACAGCCACACTGTCTAAGTTTTTAATTTCTAAATTGTTTGCCATAACTTCTATAAAAAATACAATCTAATGTTTTTGGTTGTTTGTCAAATAATTTTCACGGTGCAAAGGAAAGGATTATTTTCTTAAATGAATGTTAAATATTTACTTTTTTTGTATAAATATTCAGTTTACGTGAAATACGTATGATGGATGGCTTGGAATAACTACAAAAAGTATAGTTATTGTCAATGTTAGTGAGGAATTTGAATAATATGCAAATAAATATTGAATAAATATTCAAAAAACAAGTAAGTGTTCTGTATGGAGAACAAAAATGTAGTATTTTTTGTTCTGTATGTAGAACAAAATTTATAACTTTGCGTTCTATATGTAGAACATTAAACGCGAAATCATGGATAAGGAACTATTAAAAACCATTATTACCGATCAACACGAGATTATTAGAAACGCCGAAATTGTTGACCGTGAATATATTTTTGAGCCAAACGCCAACTATGTGCTTACCGGTTTGCGACGTGCTGGCAAATCTACACTACTTTATAAGGTAGCACGTAATTTGGTAGAATCAGGAATTTCTTGGGACAGAATAATTTATATCAACTTTGAGGATGAGCGTTTATCAGAATTTAAACTAACCGACTTCAACGATATTGTTTCGGTGCAAGCCGAACTATCTGACGATAAAGGATTCTTTTTCTTCGATGAAATTCAAATTATCAACGGTTGGGAAAAATTTGCTCGTCGCCTTGCCGATGCCAAAGAACGTGTCTATATTACAGGCAGTAACGCTAAAATGCTCAGTAGAGAAATTGAAACTACTCTTGGCGGCAGATTTTTCACCAAATACATTATGCCTTATAATTTTAGGGAGTTTCTATCAGCACAAAATGTCGATTTTTCGTCAAGTGCCGTCCGCTCCACAAAACTTTCTGCCAAAATAGTGTCCAATTTTGAAACATACTTTACATACGGAGGGTTTCCAGAGTTAACGTTCTATAAATCAAAACGCGAATATGCCGCAGGTGTATTTCAAAAGGTTCTTTTAGGCGATATTGCTCTGCGAAACAACATCCGAAACGAACAAGCAATACGGATACTTATCAAAAAAATTGCAGAATCGCTAATGGCGGAAACTTCTTACACCAAACTATTCAACATTCTAAAAACCATTGGGTTATCTATTGGCAAAGAGAGCATTATCAATTATATCACCTACGCCGAAGACGCATATCTAATTTTTAGAGTCAAGAATTATTTTGCCAAATTTGCCGAAACCGAAAGCACTCCGAAATATTATTTTTCGGATAATGGAATCCTAAACCTTTTTCTCAACGACAAGCGTACACGACTTTTGGAAAATATTGTGGCAATAAATTTACATCGGCGTTATCCCGAAGGTGTCTACTATTTAAAATCAGCCAAAACGAGCATCGACATTGACTTCTACATTCCCGAAACACAAACTGCCTTTCAAGTGTCATACTCGTTGACCGATTTTTCCACCCGCGAACGCGAATTATCAGCATTTGTTACCCTTAAAAAGCAATTTTCTGATGTAAGACGTTATGTATTAATAACCTACAATGAAGAAAACAAAGTGGATGATGTGGAGATTATACCGGTGTGGAAGTTTTTGATAGAGGGGTAGGGGATGCCTACCTCCATCTATTCAAAAACATTGTCATTTTTACAAAAATGTAATATTTTCCGCATAACGAATCATTACTGATTCATCAGGAATTTCATCAAAACCATCACCTTCTTTTTTCTCATACCTTGTAAAAATAATGTCTTTTTCACTTATACAACCATATTCAAGACCATCTATATTACCCAACAAATACGATTGTACTCCATATTTTTGAACTATTGGGCTAACACTTATATTCTTATTGTCATAATATATTTTAGACAAATACTTTTTCATATCCTTAGGAATTGGACCTATATCTGGCAAATCTAAAATACTACCCAACCAAGGAGAAACAGTTCTTATATTTTGTTGAATTTCTGCTGGTGTATGTTTTCGTTTTGGAAAAATGCTTTTATATACCATATAACAACGTAAAGCGTACTCACCATAGTTTACTTCATCGTCATATTCATAAAAGGCTTTATTGTCTGATGTAGTGAAAAACATATAAAATTTTTTAATATCCGCTTCTTCATCAGTATCATTTCCAATGTATTTCACATAAAACGAAAGCCCGCTACTTTCTTCTTCTTGTGGTTCATCGGGATCACCCCAATCCATGCCTTCTGGTTCGTCATCATCTGAATAATTGGATGTTTGCGCATTTTCTGATTGCGATTTATTGTTCTCTTGTTTACTATTTTGATTGTTTGTTTGTGAACAAGACCCAAATAGAGTAAAAGCAAGGATAGTAACGATTGTAAATATTTGCTTTTTCATATTATTAAATATTTAATTTAGTTTATATAATCGACTGATTTTTAAAAATCATCATCAAAAGACGATGAATCTGATGAATAATCATCGTAACTATGATTGTTGCCACTTGATTGATTATGGTAATCGTCTTCTTTTGACTGTGTAAAATTGTTGTACACTTCTTTTACTTTCCCTTTTGCATAGTCTTTGATTTCATCTTTGACTATTCCTTTAAATTCATTGAAGATTTCTTTGCCAAAATTAAACTCCTCAGTATTTGATTGTTGATAATAGTTCTGTTGGTAATTGTTTTGTTGATAGGTAATGCCTCCGTAAAAACCTGCTCTCGCTACTTTTGGAGATATTCGCGAGTATCCTTTCTTATGGCTTACTTGAATGGGCATATATGAACGTTTAGGTTTTGTAAAACTAACATAACCACCACTTTTAACCTCACTTTCGTATTGTTCAAAAGTGAATAATCTTTGTTCTTTTATGAATAAAGATTCCCAAAAACCAAATTCTTTGTCAATGGCTTGTTTATCAGATTCATTAAGACTCTTATAATAAGGTATTTGAATACTGTTCGAAGGTTGTAACAAATGAATAGTTTCCTCATGAAAGTCCATAGTACAAATAGGACAGTTTGTATCAGCCATAAAATTACTAAATTTTATTCTATTATCTTCTACTTCACACATTTTAGGCATTAGATATATTTCCGGAGATTCAAATAATTCGTGTTTACTAAAATTGAATATTACCAAAAATATGATAATGCCAATGCATACCAAAAAATGTATTGGAAGTAAAATTGACATTAATATGGCAATTAATGATATTGAATTGATAATTTTAAAGTTTATTACTTTCTTTTTATATCCAGTTAGTTTGTCTTCAAGATATTTAAAAGCACATGGTGTAAATACCTTATCTTTGATATCATCTAAATGAAATACATTTTTGTATTTGAATACAATGAATGTAAAATATGCAATAGTCAATGGAATTGTCAAAATTAACCATAAGCCTTTATCGCAGAAGGGCATTAATATATTTAATACTAACACTAAAATGAACGAATAATTCCAAGGTGTTGGCTCTTTTATTGTATTATTGTTCAGTAATTCAATAAGTTTAGGTGTTGATGTCTCTTTGATTTTTTGTACTTCCATTGCTATGGTATTTTTCATTTTGTCACAATACGCCGACAATGCACCCTTTTTTGCTAATCCGTTTACCATCTTTTCGTATTCGGCATCAGAGATTCTGTTTTTAAGTTCTAAATCTTCTTGGAAACATAGCAATTCAATTTCTGCCTGAGTAACGCCTTGTTCGGCTGCTGCTTTGTATAATTTAATTGCAACATCAATATTTTTGAGTACTCCTTTGCCTTCCGAATAACATTTGCCTAAATAATATTTTGATTCAGCATCATTCTGATGTGATGCTTTTTGAAACCAATCAATAGCGGCTTTGTAATTTTCATCTCTTTCATAATCAGATGATTCTGCGCGATTATAAAAATATAAACCCATACAATATTGAGCATCGGCATATCCTTGTGTTGCCGATTTTGTGTACCATTCAATGGCGATAGAAAGGTCTTGATCTACTCCCTTACCATGTTCGTAAGCCTTACCTACTTCGCATTGAGCGATTGGATTACCATTGGTCGCCGCTTTATAAAAATAGTTCAGTGATTTTGAATGGTCTTCGGCAACACCTATACCACAATAATACATATAACCAAGCATTAATTGTGCTTGTTCTATATCTTGCTCTGCGGCTGATTCATATAATTTTGCAGCATATTCGTAGTTGGGGTTAACACCTTTGCCATCATATACGAGATTCCCTAATTCTAATTGCGCTAAAATGTGACCTTGGTCTGCCGCTTTTTGAAACCAATTTATGGCATCCCTATATAAATTGTTATCGCCCTTATCTGCGGCATCTGTATATAATAATCCCAATTGATACTGTGCCTCTGCAAATCCAGCGTTGGCGGCATTCGCTTTATAGTTCAAAGATTTATCAAAATCTTGTTGTACACCTTCTCCTAATTCGTAACATTCGCCAAGATATAACATTGCTTGGGCATCTCCATTGTTTGCTGCCTTTTCAAACCATTCAACTGCTTCTACGTAATCTTGTAAAACTCCATTGCCATAATAATAACAAACACCAAGTGTACATTGCGATGTTGGATAGTTTTGATTTGCAGCCTTTTCACACCATTCTACTGCTTTAACAATATCTTTTTCTACACCTATTCCATCAGCATAACAATCTGCAATAGAATATTGTGCAGGAGCAAAACCAAGTTCTGCTGATCTTAAAAAATATTGTACAGCGGTGTCATAGTTTTGCTTTGCACCATTGCCATAATAATAGCATCTCCCAAGATTGTAGATTGCAAATGGTTCATTCTCTTTTGCTGCTTCTTCATATAATTGAAAGGCTTTTGCGTAGTTACCTGCATTTTCGTAACGCATACCTTTCTCGTTTTTGTTTTCTGCATTGCTTTGGTTGTCCATACTTACTCTATTTAGTGTTAAACAAATACATCTTTAACAATTCTAAAACAATTCGGAAGGGGTATAAAACAGAAAAGCGCGTCTGTTTCTTCGTTGTACTTTTAACGGAGGCCGTAGGAAGCCTTAACAAGAAAATACAACTATAAACAGACCACGCCTTTATGGTATGGTCGGTCGCTGTGCTTGTTCTCCCTTGTTACGAAAATTTCCTACGTTTCCGTTAGGAGAAACAGCACAACTTCCGAATAATTTTTCAATTATTCACGGCGTCGGGCTCATACCCAAAACCGACTATTATTTTAACGCAATATACGATTTTTTTCTCGATAAACGATTGTTTTTTTGAGAAATTTTTGAAAATATTTTATAAATGGCTTAAATATAAGTAGTTGTTATTACAAATCCAGTACCTCCCTCACCACACTTTTCACTTCCTCAATTATTTGTAGGCATCGGTTTTTGGGGATTCGGATGGAAGTGCCAACAGCAATCATGTCGGATGTTGTGGGATTTCCGTTGTTGTTGGCTGATGTTGCATGTTCTCCATTGTAGCCTGATACACAATGTGTAAGGTCGTATGCCGGTGCTAAGTACCATTTACCTGAACGACAAATGAAGGCAAAGTTTTTGGGATGGTCGTCTTTGTTTTCGGCGATAACGTTAAATGCCATTCTTCTAAACATTTCTTCTACTTGCGAAGGACTTTGCGTAAGATACCCTGTGAGATTCAATAGGTTTTTATAATCCAAAGTAGGCATCTGTATTGACACGCCCAACAATGCACCCGCAGTGGCTGTATGTATACGTACCCCATTTTCGATGTCGAAACGCTTTGTGGCAAAATATTTTCCATCAATGAGTTTAAAATCAGGAACTGTAATACCACATTTACGAGCCGCAAGATTGTAGTTATATTCGGTTTGCGCTAAATCCGGAGGATCGTAAGTATGTCGAAATTTTACAAGCCATTGTCCATCAGAATCTTTAAGCAAGCATTTAGGACGACAACCACCCGAATTGCCACTGTTATAATAAAGAACATCTTCGCCTTCGTTGGATTTCTCAGAAAGTACATCAAATGCCATTTGTTGAAGGCGGTCGAGCGGAGGCAGTGTTTTTTCCTCACCTTGCAGAATTTCAGGGTGATAACAAAGTGCGCCCATACCAGAACTGCCCACAATACTTAACCGTTGGAGTGGCGTAAGTGTTTGTTCATCAATATTTTGCTTACGTAACATACGGTTCAATAGATAACGTCCATAACCATCGGGAAGCGAATCTTCAAAAATTCCAAAGTTACCCCAAAATGGAGTGGGTTTGGCAATAAACATTTTTTGTTGCAACGGAAGTTCCAAAGGTGAAATAGAAAAACCCTCAGCAAGCCATTCCTTGCTATATTCAAAAGCGCACAAGCGACCGTCAGGAGTTGTGGTGAGCGTTCCAACGGTTTTGTCGCCCATTGATACCAAAAGTTTATTTATCAAACTCATTTCTTCCACGTTTTCGGTTTTTGTTTTTGTTGATGGTTTCTAATTCATCCATTGTATTGTATAATGGATTGGAAATAAGTGACTTAATATCATTTGTATAGCCTAATGCTTTTGCCAAAGCCACAAAAGAAGCGAGAGATATTGTATGCTTTTGTTCAAATTTGGCAATGGTAGCGGATGGAACACCACTCATCATAAAGAGAGCCTCGCGCGAAAGTCCCTTCTCTAAACGACGCTTTTGTAGATTTGAAGCCATTATAGCAAGCAAATCTTCTACTGTTTCGGTTTCGTATCTATATAGTGTAGACATACTATTGTATCTTTTAAATCATAAAACGGCATTTAATAAATATTATTGTATCTCTTAAATAAAATTTCATTCCTCTTGCAAATATACACAAAATATCATAATTTTGTACCACAATTTTCTAAAATATATATCGTGAAAATTACAAAATTATTAATTGAAAACTTGATTAAACTCTCGAAGGGGAGGCCGGTGTCGTTTTCGATGTCAAAAAATGAGGTTTTTGGCGAATTGTTGGCTGAGGGTGTGGTGAAACACGTTAAACGAGGTTGCCATAATTCACTCTATGCCGTTAATCCTGAGACTTTTAGCGACTATATTGCCAAGCGTTACGATAAACTCGAAAACCTTGAAAATCTTTTAAGATATTTCGACGATGTCAACTCCAAAAGCCAATCAATGGTTGCGTGGAAACCGCAAACCAACGGTGATGGCGCTCGTATCTATTTCGTTTCTGACAAAACTATCAAAACGCAGATTTCAGCAACAGAATACCTTGTTCAACCCTGCAACGGCGTGGAAACCAGTATTTTACCAGGTTGCGATTTAATTATCGACCCTGATGTCACCATTGTGGGAATCATCAGCAAAGATGTATTCGACAATATATCAAAGTTTTATAGTTTTTTTGGCAGCGAACCACACCTTTATATATATAGTGCAGATTTTGTCAATGTGGCGGCTATTGTAAAGGCTAACCAATGCCGTTATATCCATTTCGGAAATCTCGACTTTGAAGAGATTGAACGCTATGAGTCAATGATTTTCAACGAGATAGGAGAGAGGGCAGAGTTCTTTTTCCCCGAAAATATGCGCGAATTTATCAAGAAGGGAAATATCAAGCAGTTTAAAGAGCAATACCGCAAATACCGTAATGCAAAGGTTAAAGATCAGAGACTCAAACCATTGCGTATGTTGCTAATTCAGCACCAAAGGGCTTTTAATATGAACGGTTACTTGCCACTTTGATGTTTCGCAATTCGTTATCA
>DBXJ01000050.1 GCA_002309475.1 Bacteroidales bacterium UBA1215 | reverse complement strand
CTCTGCCAACCGACGGCATCTTCTATTTGGAGAAAAAATTGAAAAATGTTGGTGTCAGGGTTGATGTTTACAAAACCTGTCAATGCCATCAAAAGTCCTACAGCGTATGCCATCATGACCGTTCCTACCTTTTGCAAAATCTTCCACCGATAAAAAGCAGATACTATCAGCAAAGGGAAGAACAAATATATTAATGTAATTAATAAAACTCGCATAATTGCTACCGGCGTCTATTAATAGAGAACAGACTTTTTTTACCAAGCCACCCCTATAGTAATGCCTATTCCGTGATGAATTTTTGGAGTTCCTCTAGACAGCCAATTCATATTGTAATGCGGACCGAGTATAAAATCACATGATTTTAGCGGTATTCGCCAATCCATGCCAATGCGGGTATTTGTAATAACACCCATACCTTCGTCATATCCTCCTAATAATATAGCAAAACCTACACTTTGGGTAATACGCGGGGCTAATATAAATTTGCCTACCGATATAGGCACTTGCCCGCCGAGAAATATTTCAAACGCGGTACCGAAAGAAATGTCGTAGTCATCTTCTGTTTCAAACTTTAAAAGAAACAGGGATAGTTTCGTACCTGTTGCGAAATAACCCCACCAGTCATAACCATATTGGATGCCTGCCTGCTGGCTGATTCCGAAATAGTTATCATAAACCAAACTGACATAACTACAATGTTCCAAATTTTTAACGATATGCGAAGCTGACTGATCATAATGTTTTGCTTTGTTCTCACCCACATTCACCAAGCTGTCGCGTATGGACAAGGTCCGCAAAGCGGGCTCAAAAGGCAAACGCCAATCCATTTCTATAAGATCCTGTTGTGTGGGATCCGGCAAATGACGAAAAACATACAGCCAATCTTCTCCTGAAAGGGAGCGAAGCGGTTCCAAGTCTTCGCTAAAATCCACCAACGGCATATTCATTGCGTTTAGGAATGCCTGCACATCTTCTTTCCCGATTGACAAGCCCACTCCGTCACGATAAAACGCCTTCCATGTATTTATGCCGAGAATGTAATATTTTCCGTCTTCGTTTTTAAGCAAGAGCGGTCCTCCGCTACTGCCGGGGTCAATGGAGGCGGTATGCTGGATAATCCGTGTAGCCCCTTCCTTGCTGTCAATATCCACTTTTGCATTGGAGATAATGCCACGGGTGAGTTGCCAGGAGGGTTTGCCTGCCAATTCGGGAAATCCTGCTGCCACAATAGATATATCTTCTTCTATTTCGCCTTCGTAGATAGACAGAGGTATCATTTCACAATCTGCAGGAAGTTCTACAGCTGCCAAATCAGCGGTGTTGCCGATGCTTTTCACTGCACAATGCGGGTAACGGACGGTTTTCTCGTGCAATTGGAAAACTATTGTTGCCATTTGTGCATAGCCGATAACATGCAAATTGGTAAGAACATATTTTTTCCCGTTTTGTGTTACCACCACTCCTGAGCCGAATGTTCCTTCGCTCTTGTAGGCCACTAAAGCACGAGATGCACTATTCATTCCTGCACGTGCCATAAATCGCGAATAATCAGCCATCAGCGTTTTGTCGTCATCGCTTAACTCCGGCTCTACAATACATACACTATGCCGCAATCCTTGCGACCAAACAACTTGTGATAAACACAATAGCAATGCTGTCAAATAAAAAATTCGTTTCATGATAAATGTGATATTATTCATCGTCTCCGATTTCGCCGTTTTGTTCAGATTCCGAAGCAGGTTTTGTGTCAAGCGACTTTTCCTTTTGTCCGCCTGCCATTTCATCCAAAATATACTCCATATCCTCACCTGACAACTTACCATCTAATATGGCTTGGGAGATTTCTTCGTTCTCTGCAAATATTTCTGCAGCTTTCTTTTTGGGAACCAAAATTTCGTCCCACATCACCAATTGTGCTTCCTGCCAAACAGGTCGCATCAGGTAATAGAGTGTCGGCGTGTCGGGAGATTTTCCGCCCACAAATTTAACAAAGCCCAATTCTCCGGTTTTATTATTCATCTTGTAGTTCATTTCACATTGATAAACAACGCCCCATGAATTGCCCATTATCGGAGTCCCCCATTGATGTTCATTATTCAACAGATATTTCTTGGCGTGTACATAATACAGCACATGCACTTTGTCGGGAAAATCCTTATGCCAAATCTTGATACAGATAATATCTTCGGCTTCTATAGTCGTGCGTTTCTTGTCAGAATCATACTTCTTGACACTCAACTTACTTTTACCGACTCTCGGCAACTCCACTTCGACATATTCTTCGTGATGTCCGTCTTTAAAATACACTTCACCCGGATAATAATGCGGAATCAACAATTCCATTTCCGCAATCAACTGTGCTTTTGCAGAAACACAAATACAAATAACAGCAAGTAAAACTAATTTCTTTTTCATAGTTATTTTAATATTGATGAACTTGACGCCACAAAATTACAATATTTTTTTGATATACAAACAAATGGACAAAAAAAAAATAAAAAAATAAAAAAATCTATAATTGAAAGATGTTAAACAGCGGCAACAAATATTACAAAACCATCATCCTTATGATTGAATATGCGGATAATAGAATAGCATCCCGAAAGCATCTCCCGAGAACACCACCCTATTACATGAAATAGTATCTAACTATTTATTACCTTTGGCTCTATTGTGTGTTTGGCATAACATTTGGCAATTGGAAATATCTTTTTATTCTGCTTCGGTTGTTGGGTTTGTATACACATGTTTTTGTTAACTCGTCAAACATCCTTACATCAAAAAACTGAGTTTGCGTGAATCACTCAAAATGAATGTGTTAAAACAAGATACCTGATTTAATACAAATTCCCCCTCTCCCACAACAACAAACCTGCGTCAAGTAATTGCTTGTTGATTTTCTCTCCAAGTGTGCGTCTTACCTTAAAGAATTTGTCAAATATCGGTAAGTAGGCTGATTCTACAACAAATTTCATATTTATATCCTTAAATGGTAATGAGCCTTTGGTGGTTTTCATTTTTGAGATTCTTTTACCTTTCACATTCTCCGCTTCCTTGAAAGAATCCACGTCTTTTCCCATAATGGTATTTGTAATATCATAAAAACTATCATTCCAATCTTTGTCCGCATATTCATTTGAACTATGATAGAATTTCGCTATCGCAAGAGCTGCTTTGTATAAGTCTTTGGCTTCTTCTGAAAAATCAAATTGCGACATAAACGCTCTGAAATCAAAAGGATTTTCAATCTCAACACTTGCTTGTGTAAACAAATCAATCTCTTGTTTTTCGGGATAAAGCACATTCAAATCGTTTTTAGGACAGCCTAACTCTATGGCTGTAAACGGTACTATGTAATTCTTCCTTCCTTTATTGGTAAACGCACAGTTTTTGTAAAACAAAGAGTGCATAATAGCATCGCATTTTAACTCTTCCGAAAGTTCGTCAAATGTTCCTTTATGTACATATTGGTTTCGTGCAAAATAAGGGTCGTGAGTGTTGAATATCAAACCTTTTGAAATCAAACAATACATAATATTGTTTGTTGTTACAAGGTCGTTTTTTTTCTTGGTCTTGTTTGTGAGATTTATGCTATAACCCGTGTTCGGATAACTGTAACCACCAAGAATAAGACCTTTCTCATTTTCCTTGATTTTCTCATCAATACTATATATCAATCCCTGTCTTGAATTGTCATAGGTATATGTCTTTATAAACAATAATTTGTCAGTTTTCTTTTTCAACTCATATCGGTCGGCTTTTATTGCAGCAACATTGATTTCATCGCCTTTATCTTTATCAAAAATCACTTGAGAAATAGGCCATTCCGACAATAAAAAAGTCGTTTTTGCATTGCTAAAAACATGCGACACAATTTTATACTCTGATTTTATGTAATGCTCTATTTCGCTACGCAAAAAACTTTCGGTCATATAATAAAACACAATCACTTGCGGTTTGAGTTCCAGCACTTTATTAAAAAACTCAATGGCAAGGTTGTTTTTCTTCCCTTTTACGTTTTGATACGGCGGATTCATAATCACCATAAGTTTTCGGTTCTCTCGCCTGCATATCTCGTCAATTCCGAGCGGCGTGCCGCCGTGTTTCCATTTTGGCTGCTCGTCATTTTTCAGATAGTCGAACTGAACAGCATTTTCAAACCCCTTTATCTTACAAATGTCAACATCCATTTGTTCCAATGTGGACAGATAGCAGTACTGCTTGTAGTCTTTGCCGAATTGGTTTTCAAGGTTGCCCACGCCTGCGCAAGGGTCGAACACTATAAACTCATTCAAATCGTAGTGTTTCGCAAGAATCTCATTCTGTTTCTCGACAAAACAACTCGGTGTGTATTCTCCGCCATTATCACGCCTGTATTTATCCGTGTAAAGAGAAGCCGAGTGTTCAAGGATTTTCAAAAACTCATTTTTCTCAGGCGGACGTTGGTATTTACGCCAAAAGAAAGCGTATTGTTCACTATCAGCGATTGTATAAAAGATTGAGTTTTCTTTTCCTTCATACAAAATCCTGATTTTATCGTTTGAGTAATTTATCTCGTAGTGGCTCAAATTTGTGCCTTCTCGAATCAAATCTTGCTCTGTGGTTTGTCCTCCAAATAGTCCGTTTTCATCTACTACATCTTTCTTGTAATTTGTTCCGTTAAGAATATCCACAAGGAAAAGGTTTATCAAATCTTGCTCATCTTCAACATCTTTAGTAAACTTAACATTGTTTTTCCATTGATTGTAAACAACATTAACATTCTTCTCTGTAATGGCTATTTGGGTATCGCCTTGTTTTTCGAATAGTTTATAAAATTCTTTTATCTCATCATTGATATATTGAGTAATTCTGCCACTTATACGGTCATTAATGCGGTCAATGGCATCTTTTGAGGGTTGGCTTGGCTTCTCTTTTTCCCAATTTATGTCGTTGTTATACATCACCGAATTGTTAGTACAGTCTATCAATTCAAGAATATCGTTGTTATCCTTATCTTGATAGATTAGTGCGACACGGCTTAAAATGTTTGCCTGTTTTTTGTTGGTGAGGATTGTCTGCGCAAAGGCTTGTCTGCGGTCGGTTTCGTTGGCTATTATATATTTGGACTCAATATATAGGATATGGTTACCTTTCTTATCTTTCAAAAGAACGTCAACTTCTTTCAAAACATCCAAATCCCAACCATCTTTGCCAAAATACTTCAGGCAAAAATTCTTTTTGTAGTTTACCTCTTCCGATTTTATACCCATAGATTGATAGTTTTTTGTGCATGACTATCAATCACTACGGACACAAAAAAGGTGTGAACCTCTATTCGCGTTCACGAAGGAGCCTAGGAAGAACCTCCGCCTTACAGTCATAGAGTTCACACTAAGTATGAACTATTTTGACTGTAAGTGGAATGTCTTATAAAGGCACATCCGTGAAGCATGTTCCGTTTCGTAGAGAAATCAGTTTCCTAGGCTTTTTTCTTTTCGAACGCGAAATAATAGTAATGCTTGTTAAAAAAAAGAACTTGTTTTCCCGTTTACAATAAGCGGGAAAAACTTTTGCAAAGATACAATTATTTTTTCAAATACCGGAAGAAAAAACAGGTAAAATTTTGATAGTTGGTTCACTTGCATCTTATGATAAAAAAAGGCAACCTTCCGGTTGCCCTTTTCATGTTAATCTAAAAATAGTGTTATTTCTTAACAGTCATCTTCTTGGTTAAGCGTTGACCATTGAAATCCATAGTGTAGAAGTAAATGCCGGCTGCCATGTTTCCGGTGTTGAATACCACGCTGTTGCGTCCTGCTTCTGCTTCTTGTGTGGTGGTTGTGATTACCTGTCCTGTAATGCTTGTCAATGTAAATACTACTCTACCGTCTGCTGGAACTGTATAGTTGACAACTGTTTGTGTATGGGCAGGGTTAGGAATGTTTTGTTCCAAACTCATTGCATTGACACCTTGATATATTACTCCCAAATCGCTACTATCGATAGGAGTCTTTTCTATCACAGCTTTAAGAGTATGAGAACAACCAAGTGCTGAGGTAAGTGTACAAGTAAACTCTTCTCCGTCCAATGGGTTTTTAAGGTTAATTTGTTGAGTGGAAACAGACCAATTGGGCTGTGAAGAACGCTTCCATTGATAGGTATTAAACCCATCCGGTGCCCTTAAACGTGCCACACCACTATTTGCATTATAAGTATAGTTGATTGACATAGGTTGGCATGCGCATGCTAAATATGCATATCCATAGTGACCGCCTAAAGTACAATCTCGGGTCTCAAAAAAGATAATAATAGTCTGTCCTATCAAACTTTCCAAACTAAAACCAATGGTTGTCCAGTTTCTTGCAACAATACTGTCTGAACATGCCAATTCAGACAAACCTTGAGCAGTTACAAAATTATTATTGCAACAAGGAACATTTAATATATTCCAGTTTGTATCATATATATTCATAGTGAATCTCGGCATATCTGCAGAAACATGAGTTTCCTGCATCACATAAGCAAATGACAATATCAGCAAAGAGTTGCTGCTATCCACTGTCATTCTGTACGATACTGCCTCTGTTTCTGCTCCGCATTGATCATTGCCTAATTTTAATGAATAGCTATATCCATCCGGAATTTTCTTAATGGCATTACAGTGTTCATCATAAAGATTATTGGATAACATTAAAGAAGTTATTTCCAAAACAGTGTGTCTGCCTTGTATTGGTGTTGATAGAGTCTTATAATAATTACCACTGGAGCATCCTCCAACATAGCATTGCCAATTGGTCAGATTGCCGTAGCTTAAATCCAAATTAGGACATTGTGCAAAACCCCTTGCCAAGAGTCCCAACAAAACCGATGTTAGAAATAACTTTTTCATGACTGGTGTTTTTTTATTCTTTCTTATAGAAGATACTTTTTTGGGTTATTTTGTTGCCTGAAAAACAAAAAGATTTTTTCTTCAAAAAAGTATCAACAAAAAATCGGCAAAAAATCTTGCCGCTTTGGAATAAGAATTTATAGTGTTATACCGATAACTTATTCCCTTTGGCACTATTGTCGATTTGCAAAAATACAATATTTTTTAATAGAGAGAGAAAAAATTGTTAAAAATTTAAGAATGTGTGCAAACAGCCCTATTCTGTGCAGACAAAAAAAACGGAGTTCCAAAGAACTCCGTATATTTAGAATCTGTCAAGCAATGCCTAACAAGATATCTTGTTAACTATTGAATAAGTACTTTTTTAGTTACCATACCGCTATTGTCTTGCATCAACATACGAACAATGTATAAGCCTTTCGGCAGATAAGTATCCAAAACTATTATATTATCCGCTACAAAATGGTATTGTCCCACTATTCTGCCTGTGATATCATATATAACTACTTGTTTAAACGCCTTCATATCAGGATTTTTAATCCATATTTGTCGATTGTTACTATATACAAGTATATTATCATTTTCCGATTG
>DBXJ01000029.1 GCA_002309475.1 Bacteroidales bacterium UBA1215 | reverse complement strand
GAAGAAAATGTTTGCGGACGATATTTTCTTGCAGATACTATAAAATCAGCCATTTTATTTTTCTTGTAGTTTTTTATTTGCTTCTTCTACTTTCTTTTTTAAAGATTCTTTATATGCTAACAATTTATTATACAAATCACTATCACTGGTAGCAATCATTTCTGCCGCCAATATGCCGGCATTTTTAGCATTATTCAATGCAACCGTTGCAACCGGTATTCCTGATGGCATTTGTAAAATAGAGAGAATAGAATCCCAACCATCAATCGAATTGGAAGATTTGATAGGAACACCAATTACCGGAATGGCCGTATATGCAGCAATTACGCCCGGTAAGTGAGCTGCACCTCCTGCACCTGCAATAATTACTTTTGTACCATTCTGTTTGGCATTTTTGGCAAATTCCATCACCAATTCAGGTGTACGATGTGCTGACAATGCACAATAATCACAATCTATGCCTATCTCGTTTAAAAATTTTACGGCATCTTCCATGATCGGAAAATCGGAAGTGCTACCCATAATAATACTTATTGTTGCCATTTTATTTATATATATTGTTTTATTATTCTTGCGGTAAAGCTTTAAAACCATTACCCATAATTTCTGAACTTTCTATTACATTGACAAAGGCGTTCGGATCAAGAAAACGAAGGTTTGATTTCAATTTCACTAAATCGGAACGACTCAAGGTAACATAAATCATTTTCCGTTCGGCACCTTGATAAAGACCACTTCCGGCAAATACTGTACCGCTTCTGTCAAGGTCCTTGATAATAAAATCGCGTACCTCGTCAATATGGTCTGTAACAATAAAGGCCGTTTTATAACTCTTTACACCTTCTACAACAAGGTCTATAATCTTGCTTTCAATAAAGATAAGTATAATAGAGTAGATAGGCAGACGAATATCTTCAAATGCAACAAGAGTAGTCAATGAGATAATGCTATCTACTATCAATACCAAAGTTCCCAAACTGATTTTGGTGTATTTATGGGCAACCATGGCAATAATGTCAGAACCTCCCGAAGTGGCACCCGAACGGAATATAATACCGATGGCTACACCATATATAAGACCCGAAACAACTGTATTTAAAAAGAAGTCGGGCATAAAATACCGCTTAACATCACCATCCATGAAAAACAATGACGATTGCATTTCTACATCAAAGAAAGCACCATCATGAATAACAGGTGCATAACCCCAAAGTGTTTCAACAACATAAGTGAACACAGGAATCAAAACAACTGAAATAACAGTCTTTACACCAAATCGGGGACCCAATATAATAGTGCCGATAATTAGTAAAGGTATGTCCATGCATACGCCCGCCAAAGATATTTTCCATCCCCATAAAGCATGGAAAACGTTGGCAAGACCATATACACCTCCCGGAGCCATAAGATAGGGGTTTACAAACATAACATCGCCAATAGCGAACAACATACAACCAACTATCAAATAGGTATATGCTATGAGCGATTCTTTAGTGAAAAATTTCCTATTTTCTATTTTATTAAGTTCTGTCATTTTAAAATTTACTTTTTTTAATCTATCTTCAACACTGCCAAAAAGGCCGATTGTGGCACTTCTACATTGCCAATTTGTCGCATACGTTTTTTGCCGCGTTTTTGTTTTTCTAACAATTTACGCTTACGAGTGATATCGCCACCATAACATTTAGCGGTAACGTCTTTTCTAACTGCCTTTATTGTTTCCCTTGCTATAATCTTTGAGCCGATGGCCGCTTGAATGGCAATATCAAATTGATGTCTTGGTATCAATTCTTTCAACTTTTCGCACATTCTTCTGCCAAATTCATAGGCGTGATCCACATGTATTAGTGTAGATAAGGCATCCACGGAATCTCCATTGAGCAAAATATCCAATTTCGCCAATTTGGCTTCTTTGTAGCCGTTGATATGATAATCAAACGAAGCATAACCCTTTGAGCAACTCTTCAATTTGTCATAAAAGTCAAATACAATTTCTCCCAAAGGCATATCAAAACTCAATTCGGTTCTATTGGTGGTGAGATAAACCTGCGATTTTAAAACGCCTCGTTTATCCAAACACAACTTCATAATCGGACCTATAAACTCCGACTTGGTAATAATTTGAGCAAAAATATATGGTTCTTCAATGTGGTCTATATTATTCAATGGTGGCATTCCGGAAGGATTATGCACATCTATCACTTCGCGTTTGGTCGTAAATACTTTGTAAGAAACATTGGGTACTGTGGTAATTACATCCATGTTAAATTCCCTGTCCAATCTTTCTTGAACAATTTCCATGTGCAACAAACCTAAAAATCCACATCTGAAACCGAATCCTAATGCAGCAGAAGACTCCGGTTCAAAAGTCAAAGAGGCATCATTCAACTGCAATTTTTCCAATGAAGAACGCAATTCTTCATATTCATCAGCTTCCACAGGATATATGCCGGCA
The DNA here is from genome assembly GCA_002309475.1 of Bacteroidales bacterium UBA1215. Lineage (GTDB taxonomy): Bacteria > Bacteroidota > Bacteroidia > Bacteroidales > WCHB1-69 > UBA1205. Next base: position 12,984 of record DBXJ01000029.1, on the reverse strand, counting down.
AACAACATCGGTTTTACTTCCGAAAAACCTTCAATGGCAGCTTCACAAGGATTTTCAACATGTGTAATTGTATCGCCAACGCTAACTTCTTTGGCATTTTTGATGCCGGAAATAATATAGCCGACATCACCGGCTTGCAGCATTTTGCGTGGTTGCGGTGTCAAACCTAAAACTCCTATTTCGTCAGCATGATATTCCTTACCGGAAGCAACAAATTTAACCAAATCGTTGGTATGAATTTGTCCGTTGAAAACTCTAAAGTAAGCATATATTCCTCTAAATGAATTAAATACAGAATCAAATATCAATGCTTGTAAGGGAGCATTTACATCCCCTTTGGGAGGATGAATCCGTTGTACGATTGCCTTCAATACCTCTTCAATACCTTCACCGGTTTTGGCACTAATAGACAATATTTCATCTCTGTCACATCCGAGCAAATCAATTATCTGATCTTTCACTTCTTCCGGCATGGCACTGGGCATATCCATTTTATTCAACACAGGAATAATATCCAAATTATGGTCTATGGCCATGTATAAATTTGAAATTGTCTGTGCTTGAATACCTTGTGTGGCATCAACGACCAACAAAGCACCTTCACATGCGGCAATGGAGCGAGAAACCTCATACGAAAAATCCACATGCCCCGGAGTATCTATCAAATTCAATATATAGGTCTTACCTTCAAATGAATAATTCATTTCTATAGCATGACTTTTGATGGTGATGCCTTTTTCACGTTCCAAATCCATGTCATCCAACAACTGATTTTGAAAATCGCGATCACTCACCGAACCGGTAAATTGTAGCAATCGGTCTGCCAAAGTACTTTTACCATGGTCAATATGAGCAATGATACAGAAATTTCTTATATTTTCCATCGATGGTTATTTTGAATGGTAAGAAATACCGATATAATTATGAGGAGTGATTTGTTTTAGTTCTTCTTTTACAGTATCACTAACCTGCAAGGTATCTATAAATTCGTGAATAACTTCCTTAGTGATATGTGTTTTGCCTCTGGTGAGATTTTTCAATGCCTCGTAAGGTTGAGGATATTGTTCTCTCCTTAAAATAGTTTGAATGGCTTCTGACACCACCACCCAATTTTTTTCCAAATCCGCATCAATTGCTTCTTGGTTGAGCAAAAGTTTATTCAAACCGCGTAGCAATGAATGATAGGCAAGAATAGAATGGGCGAGTGGAACACCTACATTTCTTGTAACGGTGCTGTCTGTGAGGTCTCTCTGCATGCGAGAAACGGGCAATTTTCTTGCCAAACCTTCCAGCAATGCATTGGCAACACATATATTTCCTTCTGAATTTTCAAAATCAATTGGATTGACTTTGTGAGGCATGGCAGACGAACCGACTTCACCGGCTTTTACCTGCTGACGGAAATATTCCATGGAAATATAAGTCCAGATATCTCTATCTAAATCCAATATGATGGTATTGATACGTTTAATGGCATCAAAATAAGCTGCCATATTATCGTAATGCTCTATCTGTGTAGTTGTTTGCAAACGTGTCAATCCTAATTTTTCTTTTAGAAACAAATTGCCAAACTTCACCCAGTCAATATTTGGATAGGCAACATGATGTGCGTTGAAATTGCCGACTGCACCACCAAATTTGCCACAAAATGAAATTTCATTCAATTGTTTTAATTGATTTTCAATCCTTTCTACAAAAACGTGTATTTCCTTGCCTAAATTGGTAGGAGATGCCGGTTGACCATGTGTATGTGCCAACATCGCCACATCTTGCCAGGCTTGTTCTTTTTCTTTTAAAAGGTCTATAACGTTTGTAATTGATTGAATATAAATATTTTGATGAAATTCACGAATCAAATAGGGCAGGGCAGTGTTGTTAATATCCTGAGAGGTGAGTCCAAAGTGGATAAATTCCTTATAGGTAGCTAATTGTAAAGTGTCAAATTGTTCTTTTAGGAAATATTCAACTGCTTTAACATCGTGATTGGTTGTTTTTTCAATTTCTTTGATTCTTAATGCGTCGTTTTCGCTGAAATTTTCAACAATTTGTCTCAACTGAGAAAACATTGCTTTGTCAAAAGATGACAATTGTGGCAGCGGTAATTCGCATAAAGCAATAAAATATTCAATTTCCACCTTTACACGTGCCTTGATCAAGGCATATTCTGAAAAATATTCTGACAACTGATTGACAGTTTTATAATAGCGTCCGTCTAACGGAGAAATTGCTGTTAAAGTATTTAGTTGCATAGTCTATATCTTAAAAGTGCAAAGATAGCATTTTTTTGTTGAATAGTAGGTGATTTATTCGTCAAATTATAAAAAATCTTTCAACTGAAAATTACTTTCATTACTTAACATAATATAAATTATGTAACAAAATATAAAATACAAAATTACAATTATTTAATATAAATATTTCATACAATTATAAAAAATATGAAAGCATTTTCGGCCAATAAATTGACGTACGCAAAATAATTCGGACAAAAGTTTCATTTATTGATTTTTTTTAGGTAATTTTGCAGTTTATATTTATATCAAATAACTATGGAAGTTAAAAGAATATTTGATTTGTTAGATTGGCTTTTGGAAAATTATCCAAAAGACGACATTATCAACGGAAAATACAATGGTAAATGGGTCAATTTCAGCACTGAAGACTACAAAAAATATTCCATGGTCTTCGCATGCGGATTGCATAAATTAGGACTGCGTAAGGGCGATAAAATTGCCACCATCTCCAATAATCGACCGGAATTTAATATTATGGATATGGCCATGTCGATGTTAGGTATTATCCATGTGCCTGTATATCCGACCCTCAATTCAGATAGTTATCAATATATTATCAACCATTGCGATGCAAAAATGGTGGTAGTGGGCACCAAACAAATATATGCAAAGGTATCACCTATTCTACCTAATTTATCTTTAGAATATGGCTGTTATACCTTAGATAAAATAGATGGAGCCACACAATTGATGGAAATATTCCATCTTGGCATTGCCGCCAGAAAGGAATTGTTGCCGGAAATTGAAAAAATAAAAGAAACCATCTCTGAAAACGATTTGGCAACATTTATTTATACTTCCGGAACAACCGGCACGCCAAAAGGAGTTATGCTAACTCATAAAAATTTGGTATTCAACTTTATAGGACATTCAAAAGCTCAACCTTTGGATCATACTACACGAGTATTGAGTTTTTTGCCTTTATGTCATGTGTATGAACGTTCTTTAAACTATCATTATCAATATTTAGGCATTAGCATTTATTATGCGGAAAGTTTAGGAACCATTGCCAGTGATTTAGTCGCTACAAAAGCCCAAGGATTCTGTTGTGTTCCTCGTGTATTGGAAATGTTTTACGACAAATTCTATGCTGCAGGAAAAGACTTTAAAGGCATAAAAAAATGGATTTATTTTGCTGCCATAAAACATGGACAACGTTATGATTATCATAAAAATGTTTGGTTTCAATTTATCAACAAAATATATGATCGTTTAGTTTATAGACATTGGCGGGCAAAAATGGGTGGCCAACCTTATTATATCATTGTTTCCGGTGGTTCCGCCATTCAACCGAGAATTGTTAAATTGTTTTCAGCTGCAAAAATAGGTGTTTACGAAGGTTATGGACTATCGGAAACATCTCCTGTAATTGCTGTCAACAATCCACAAGAACATGCTTGCAAAATCGGTACAGTCGGTCCAATATTGCCGGGAATAGATGTGAAATTGGCAGAAGATGGTGAAATATTGACCAAAGGACCTTGTTTGATGCAAGGTTACTACAAAGACCCTGCCTATACTGCAGAAGTTATTGACGAAGAAGGATATTTTCACACCGGTGATATCGGTACCTTTGTGGACGATATATACTTGAAAATTACTGACAGAAAAAAAGAAATTTTCAAACTCAGTGCCGGTAAATATATTGCTCCTCAATTGTTGGAGAATCTATTCAAAGAATCTCCGATTATTGAAAATATTATGGTTATCGGGGAAAATGAAAAATTTGCTTCCGCACTTATTGCACCAAATTTCAATCAATTGCACACTTGGGCAAGCAAAAACAAAATAGATTATAGAGACAATGTAGATTTAATAAACCATCCGGTTATTTTTGAATTATTCCAAAAAGAAGTGGCCAAATACAACAAAACACTTAGTCCTCACGAACAAATTAAGAATTTCCGACTTGTAACTGAAGAATGGACTGACAAAAACAACTTTTTGGCACCTACATTAAAATTAAAAAGAGCCGTCATCTACAAATTCTATCAAGATACAGTTGATGAAATTTACAACAAAAAGAAATCGGAAGAAAATGTAAGTTTCAATGTAAAACAAGATGTTCCGGATTTCCGTTTTGATGTTAGAAATGTAATTTTAAGATATTTAACCAAAAACAATACCATCCAACTTCACGACAAGGTATTTAAAAAATACATTGACGAAGATGACATTCAAACGGCCATCAAAAAAGTAGCTCAAAAAATCGACAATGACTACAAGGACGATATTCCGATTTTACTCAATATATTGGAAGGCAGCATTCCTTTTACAGCCGATTTGATGAACTATTTAACCATTCCTGTGGAACTTTGCAGTATGAAATGCTCTTCATATCAAGGTACCAAAAGTACACAAACTGTCAATATTTCTTTAGGCATCAATAAAGATATTTCCGGCAGACGGGTAATAATTGTAGAAGATATTGTTGACACCGGTTTGACCATCAAAACTTTGACAGAATATTTAAAAGATTTCAATGTAAAAGATATAAGAATTGCCACCATGACCTTCAAACGCAAGGCCTACAAAGAAAAAATTCCAATTGACTATATCGCTTTTGAAATTGAAAACAAATTTGTGGTCGGTCACGGCTTAGATTACAACCAATTGGGACGTAATTTGAAACATATATATCAATTAGATGAATCAAATGCTAAATAGTCATATCACTACAATTATATTTGATTTTGGCGGCGTTCTACTCAATTTAGACAAACAAAAATGCATAGAAGCCTTCCAACAATTAGGTTGTGATACCATTGGCGAACTCATTGACAACTACAAACAAAAAGGCTTGTTTTTGATGTTTGAAGAAGGCAAAATTTCTAATGACGAATTCTTTGCGGAACTGAAAAAAATGGTTGGGCCGAATATCACCAACACTCAATTGATGAATGCCTATATCAGTTTTCTTACCGGTTTGCCGCAAAAGAAACTAGATTTGATATTGGAATTACACAAAAAATATAAAATATTAATGTTGAGCAATATCAATCAATTCATATTTGAATATTGCCTAAAGAAATATTTTGACGTAAACGGTCATACCCTATCCGATTATTTCGACAAGACTTACCTATCCTACCAATTAGGTGTTTGCAAACCGGATAGAAAAATATACGATATGATGATAGCAGATTCTCATTTAATTCCCGACCAATGTTTCTATATTGACGATGGAGCTGCCAATATTGAAGTGGCAAAACAATACGGATTTAATTGCTATCAAGCGAAAATTAACGAGGATTTTACTCACCTGTTTATTTAACCTTTAAATTTCATCAACATGTCAATAACAGTTAAAAATGTAACTAAGATTTTTGGAACACAAAAAGCACTTGACAACGTTTCTTTTTCCATGAAACAAGGAGAAATTGTAGGACTTTTGGGACCTAATGGTGCCGGCAAGTCCACATTGATGAAGATTATTACCTGTTATCAACCGCAGACCTCCGGTTCGGTATTTGTTTGTGGAATGAATGTATTGGAAAATCCTATTGAAATCGCTAAAAAAATCGGCTATCTGCCTGAAAGCAACCCACTATATTATGACATGTATGTACGAGAAAGTCTGCATTTTGTAGGTGGTGTACACAAGGTGAAAAATTTACAACAACGCATAGAGGAAATTATTGAATTAACAGGTTTGACATTGGAGCAAAATAAGAAAATTGCCACTTTGTCAAAAGGTTACAAACAAAGAGTCGGCTTAGCACAAGCATTGATACACGATCCAGAAGTACTTATATTGGATGAACCGACTTCCGGATTAGACCCTAACCAATTGATTGGTATCAGAAATTTGATACGAGAAATCAGTAAAACCAAAACTATCTTACTTTCTACGCATATTATGCAAGAAGTGGAAGCCATTTGCAGTCGTGCCATCATCATTGATTTAGGCAAAATCAAAGCAGACGATTCTATCGACAATTTACTACAACAATCAGAAGGAAAAGGTATGGAGACTTTGTTCCATAAATTGACATCTCACGAATAATCATGCATTTTACCCATCCTGCCTTTCTTTTTGCCCTTTTTGCCCTACTGATTCCTATTATTATCCACCTTTTTAATTTTAGGAGATACCAAACTTATTTTTTTTCCAACAACTCTTTTATTCAAAGTTTAAAACAACAAACTCAAAAAACATCCCAACTGAAAAAATGGATTATTCTCGCTTTGCGTTTGTTGGCATTGGCTTGTTTGATATTGGTATTTGCCAAACCTTATATCAATAGAAAAAACAATGCAATAGCTACGCAAAACAATTTAGTCTATATTTACATAGACAATTCATTTTCAATGGAAAACAAAAGTAAAGACGGCAACTTATTTCATGAAGCGAAAAAACAGGCACAAGCTATTGCAGCTACTTTTGACGAAAATACACAGTTTGTTTTACTCACCAACGATTTGTTGGCAAAATATCAAAATCCTTTTTCAAAACAAGATTTTACCAAAGAAGTGGAAACTATCGAATTGTCGCCGACATTCTGTTCTTTGGACAAAATTTACAACTATTGTTTACAAGGTAAACATGCTGTAAAAAAAGGAAAAAATTTGTATTTAATATCTGATTTTCAAAAAAGTAGCACTACTCTATCAAACATCAAACCCGATTCTTCCATCCAAGTGTATCTCATCCCCCTTGCAGCCAATAAAGTCAAAAATATCAGCATTGACTCGGCATGGCTTTTGACAAATGAAATCATGTCAAAAGAACCGGTTGCCATGCATGTATCGATTTCCAATCATTCGGATGAATCAATTGAAAGTGTGCCGCTTAAATTGATGTTAAATGGTCAACAAAAGTCTATTTCTTCTCTCAATATTCAACCCGAGAGTCACATAGAAACCATCCTTAATTTTACAACTGACAATAAAAAAATCCAAAAAGGTTATCTTTCCATTACAGACTACCCTATTTCTTTTGACGATAAACTATATTATACACTCACCACCAATGATGTAAAAAATATTTTATATGTATTTCATTCAAAAGAAAATAAATATATAAAAATGCTTTTTGAAAGCGATAGCAGCATTCATTTTACATCTTGTGAAACAAAAAGTATCAACTATCAGTTACTACCGGAACAAGATTTGATTATCATTGAATTGAACAAGCATATTACAGACGGACTTTCACAAGAACTTAGCCAATATTTAAACGAAGGCGGCAATCTGCTTTTACTTTCACCCGATGAATCCAACTACAACAATCAGTTAAACACCTATTTAGGTTTGCCGCAGATAGAAAAATTGGATACATCTCTCACCAAAATTGACAAAATCAATTTAGAACATCAACTATATCGCAATGTTTTTGAGCAATATCCGGAAAATATTGACTTACCGGTTGTTCAAAAGCATTACAAATTGCAGAAGACGATCGGTCATAACAAACAGGTGCTTATTTCTTTGGAAAACAACGATGAATTTCTAATTTGCCAACAAGTCGGCAAGGGTTTTACCTATTTGTTGACAGTTCCTTTGGATAATCAATTTTCCCGTTTCCCGGAACATGCTATTTTTGTTCCCACAATGCTCAATATGGCAGCAAAAAATACCAATCAATCATTATATTATGTAATTGGCAGCAACGATATTATTGAAATCAACAGTTCTTTAAACCCTTCCATATTGCAAATACAAACTGAAGACAAAAAAGAAACTTTTATTCCTGAAATGCTGTCAAAAACCAACAACATTCGTTTTTTGACACACAATCAAATTCTTCACGACGGCATCTATCAAGTAACAACCGGTAGCGAACCGGTATCATCTATCGCTTTTAACTATAATAGACGTGAATCGGATATGGACTTTTATAATTACAAAGAATTGGATGACCTGATAAAAGACTATCAACTCAGTCATTTTACATTACTGAATTTACAACACAAATCCATGGCAAGCATCAAAGAAAAAATTAGCAACAACGGCATTCAACTATACCCTTTGTTTTTGATACTTTGTTTGTTGTTTTTGCTGACGGAAAGTGTGCTGTTAAGGTTGTTTTTCAAACAAAACTAGACCTATTTACTTAAATATAAAGTTCTTGTATTATAGTCAATTACCGCATGGTATTTGAGTAAAATATCACTTCCTAAAAAACCGACAATAGGTTTGATATTCAATTTTTCAAACATCAAATTGATATGTGAAATATCCAAAACCAAAAACTGATAATTTTTTAATGTAAAATCCCCTATTTTTACACTTGGAACTCTTTGTATTTCATTAGATAAATCGTTTCCGCTGGCACTTGCCACATAATCCACTTCTATTTTATCTTTTCCCGGAATAGGTTTTGCCAATTCAGGTGATATACAAGAATGCGATGCTCCTGTATCTATCACCATTCGGGCTTGTTTTCGCCCGATTTTTACATTTAAAATCAAATGTATATTTGACTTGTTTTCTAAATATTGTATTTCAAAAGGAACAGTTGTCTTTTGCATTAGTATATCAATGTTTTTATTCCTAATTGTTCAACTTTTTCTTTTACCTTTTCCAATTCTTCTTTAGAAAGTTTTATCAACTCTTTTTCTGGCGTTTCTCTGTCTATCGGATAAAGCATAACAGTATGAGGATGAATCCGTTTGATACGTTCCAACCATGCTTGTACTTCTTCTATAGTGGTATTGTCTATTATTTTGCCGTCATGCATACCTCTTAATAGCAAGGTTTGAATGGTGAGTTGACCGTTAAATTTGCACAAATTTTCCGTCAATTCGTCTATATCGATATGTTTGAAAGGTTGATTGATGGCATCAAACATGCTTTGTGTGCCGGCATCCAACTTTAGCAAAGGATTGTCAATGGCTTGCAAAGTTCTTAACACATCCGGACGATGCAATTGTGTGGAATTGCTCAAACAAGAAATGATAGTATGGGGATAGTATTGATTTCTTAATTCTATAATTTTATTTGTAATTTCTTCAAATTCAGGATGTAATGTCGGCTCGCCATTGCCTGAGTAAGTAATGGAATCTATTTGCGTACCATTATCATGCAACTGTTGAAAACGTGTTTCCAAAATAGGAATCATATCTTTTGCATGCAATAAATGCCTATACTCTACTTCACTGGTTTGTGCCCAGCCACATTCACAATAAATGCAGTTGAAGGTACAATACTTTATATCTTCCGGCATGAGGTTAATTCCCAAAGAATTGCCCAATCTTCTACTATGTATCGGTCCGAAAATGACCTTGTCAAATAATATTCCTGACATTGCTTTATTTTTTTGGCAAAGATACAATATTTTTTTATGATTTTCGCACTTTTATTGCACTATTTCAACTGCCATTAAAAAATATGAAACAAACACTAAAATATTAAAAGACAATGTTTTCTTATTTTTTTTCAAAAATAATTTTCAATTTTAGGGTTTTATATTGTTTTTTTTTCTACTTTTGCATTCTCAAATGGTGCTATAGCTCAGTTGGTAGAGCGTCGGACTGAAAATCCGCAGGTCACTAGTTCAATTCTAGTTAGCACCACTTGCAAAAGGGACTTTTTTAAGTCCCTTTTTGTTTGTTGTAAGTAAAAAAATGTTATCTTTGCCAACCATGAACAACAAAATTGACATACGAGAATTTTGCCAATTTAATAATTTAGAACTTACAACTAATCAATTGGTTGAAGGTTTTATTACGGGTTTACACCAAAGTCCGTTTCATGGCTTTTCGGTGGAATTTGCAGAATACAGACCCTATAATACCGGAGAATCTACTAAAAATATAGACTGGAAGCTCTATGGAAAAACCGACAAATATTTTGTAAAAGAATATGAAGAAGAAACCAATCTTCGCTGTCAAATATTGATAGATTGCTCACAATCGATGTATTTTCCACGTTTAGAGCAACCTACTTTAGCCAACCCTAATAAAATCTATTTCTCTGTCTATGCTGCGGCAGCCTTGATACAATTGCTTCGCCGTCAACGGGATGCGGTAGGAATATCTTTGTTTGATGACAAAGTAAATCTACACACCCCCTGCAAATCAAGTAGCATTCATCATAAAATGTTATTTGCCGAGATGGAAAAACTATTGGTGCCGAAATACAATGACCAAATAAGCGATACCAACATTGCTGAATGTCTGCACGAAATTGCAGAACGCATTCACAGACGATCTTTGGTGATTATTTTCAGCGATGCTTTTGATTTTCAGAGAAAAGAGGAATTGTTTTTATCCCTTCAACACTTGAAACACAACAAACATAGCGTGATTTTTTTTCATGTCTATGACAAGAAATTGGAAATTGATTTCAATTTTGACAACAAACCCTATAAATTAATAGATATGGAAAGCAGGCAGGAACTAAAAGTCAATCCTCAAGAAATCAAACATATCTATAAAAAACAAATTCAATCATTTAAAGATGAATTGAAAATTCATTGTGGTCAATATCAAATCGATTTAGTAGAAGTTGACATCAACGAAGGTTTTCATCAAGTGATGATGAATTATTTACTAAAACGACAAAAATTATTTTAAAACATGTTGAATATGAATAGAAAAATTATTTTGACAAGTTTGTGCATATTTTTTTATATGTTTGCACAAGCAGACGAAGGCATGTGGCTGCCCTATCTTCTTTCACTTAATGAAAAAGATATGCAAGCCAATGGTATGAAAATATCTGCAGAAGATATTTATAGTATCAATCATGGCAGTTTGAAAGATGCCGTAGTATTGTTTGGTAGCGGCTGTACCGGAGAGATAGTTTCCGACCAAGGCTTATTGCTCACCAACCATCATTGCGGATACGGACGCATCCAAGCACACAGTTCTTTGGAACACGATTATCTCACCCACGGTTTTTGGGCCAATAGTCTGGAAGAAGAATTGCCAAACCCGGGATTTACTGTCACTTTCCTGATTTCTATGAAAGATATTACCAAGGAAGTATTGCAAGGCGTAAACGACCAAATGACAGAAGCCGAACGCCATGCTATCATTAGTAAAAATTGCCAAAAAATAAAGGCAGAGGCCGTAAAAGGCACTCACTATCAAGCCCGTATTACCCCTATTTACAACAATAATCAATATTTGTTGTTCATCAACGAAGTGTTTACCGACATTCGTTTAGTGGGTGCTCCCCCATCAAATATCGGCAAATTTGGCGGCGACACCGACAATTGGATGTGGCCACGTCATACAGGTGATTTCTCTGTATTCAGAATTTATGCCGACAAAAACGGAAATCCGGCACCATACAGCAAGGATAATGTCCCCTACAAACCTAAAAAACATTTAACCATTTCCATAAAAGACATCAACGAAGGTGATTTTACCTTTGTATTCGGCTATCCGGGTTCTACACAACAATTTCTCACCTCTTGGGGAGTGGAATTGATACAAAATCAAACCGATCCCATTGCCATAGATTTACGCACCAAACGCTTAGATATCATAAAAAGATATATGAATTCCGATCCATTGATAAGAATACAATATTCTGCCAAAGCAGCCAACATTGCCAACGGATGGAAAAAATGGATTGGCGAGTCCAAAGGATTAGTAAGATTGAATACTATAGCAAAAAAACAAGAACTTGAAAATAGATTTATTCAATGGGTCAACCAAGATGCCACCCGACAGAAAAACTATGGTAATTTGCTGGAAGCATACAAAAATCTATATGCTCAAATGAAACCTGTTGCCAAAGAAAATTCTTATTTTATGGAGGCATTCTATAGCATTGAAATTATTTCATTTGCTTGGCAAATGAAAGGATTATTCAATTTGGATGAAAATATGTCGCAGAAATTGAAAAACAAAACAATGCAAAAATACATTCAGTCTGTAAATAGTTTCTACAAAGACTATAATATTAATGTAGATAAAGAATTGTTTGTTTTATTGGCAAAAGAATATTTTAACAATCAGCCATCCAACAATGTACAAGTAGAGAAATTGGCTAATACTATTTATTCAAAATCAATATTTTGTCAAAAAGAAAAACTGATATCTCTATTGGAAAAAGGTGATATAAAAGCAATAAAAAAATATAAAAACGACGTTTTGGCAACTTTCGCCTACCCGATTTTTGACAATTATATCAAAAACACACAAATAGCTTATAATCAACTGAAAACACAATTGGATTCATTGAACAGAATCTGGACCAAAGCATTGATGGAAATGCAAACTGACAAGCACTTCTATCCGGATGCCAACCTGACTTTGCGTGTCGCCTATGGAAAAGTGGGCGGATATAGTCCTAAAGACGGCGTACAATACAAACACTATACCACCATTGAAGGTATTATGCAAAAGGAAAATCCGGATATCTACGACTATGTAGTAGAACCCAAATTGAAACAATTGTACCTAAATAAAGATTATGGTCGCTATGCCAATGCAAAAGGAGAATTGCCGGTTGCCTTTGTCGCCACCAACCACACTACCGGTGGAAATTCCGGAAGTCCGGTTCTAAATGCCAATGGACAATTGATAGGGTTGAATTTCGACCGCTGCTGGGAAGGAACCATGAGTGATATAGAATACGATCCTGACCAATGCAGAAATATTACTTTGGATATTCGCTATTGCCTGTTTATTATAGACAAATTTGCCGGAGCACAACGACTGATTGATGAAATGACAATCGTAGATTAAAAACAGTCATCTTCAGAAGGATAAAAGACTTCAAAGGTCTTATC
>DBXJ01000062.1 GCA_002309475.1 Bacteroidales bacterium UBA1215 | reverse complement strand
GCCAAGTCCTCTTGTAAGGACGATGTACACATCGTCCCGATAGGGAGTCTTCATACCGCCATACAAGAGGGCTAAAGTATTGGTTGAATTTTATTTTACTCTCTCTAAAAAGAAAAAAAGCATTTAGAAATGTTTTTTTTATCAAAAAAAGATTTTTGTAAATGTTTTTTATTTAATAATTATTTTTTCAGATAGTATTAATAAAAATGGTAAATTTGCAAATTATTCAAAACATATGAAAGACTTATCACTACATGTAATGGATATTTTGCAGAACTCGACTCGTGCGAAAGCCAGCAAAATAGAACTGAAGATTATAGAAGACACCAAAAACGACACCTACGAATTGTTGTTTATTGACAATGGTTGCGGCATGGACGCTGAAACTGTCGCCAGAGTAAGCGATCCTTTTTTCACCACCAGAACAACTCGAAAAGTAGGCTTGGGCATTCCTCTTTTGAAGCAAAATTGTGAAAAGACAGGCGGACATTTCAAAATTACATCGGAATTGGGCAAAGGCACCACTACCGATGCTGTTTTTTCTCATTCCAATATTGACCGGCCGGCATTGGGAGACATTGCCTCCACCATTGTTTTCACCGCCTCCGCCAATCCGGACATTCACTTTATTTACACACATGTCAAAGACGGACAAACCTATGTTTTCGACACTGATGAAGTCAATGAGGCATTGGAGGGCATGTCAATGCAAAACCCGGAAATCATCAAATATTTGATTGAAATGATACGGGAAAATTTACAAGAAATGGGAGTTGAATTTTAGTTATGAAGATACCTGCCATAGAACAAATTCGCCATTGTGACCAATATACCATAGAACATGGTGTTTCTTCATTGGATTTGATGGAACAGGCAGCCGGCACTTGCTCACAGCACTTGACGGACTTGTTTTCCAAAGATGAAACTTTTGAAATATATTGCGGCATGGGCAACAATGGCGGCGATGGATTAGTGGTCGCCATACACTTATTATCCAATGAATACCATGTAAAAGTGATTGTTTTGAAACACAAAGACAATTTTTCTGACGACTGCCTGGCAAACTATCGTCTGCTAAAAGAAAAGTTTCCACAAAACATCACTATCATAGAAAATGAACAACAACTACCGGCTGTTGAAAGTACAGTGGTGGTGGATGCTATTTTAGGTAGCGGTCTCAATCACGAAATTGACCATCCTCTTATCACAGCCGCTATCAAAAATATCAACAAAAGCAATGCCTTTGTCTTCAGCATTGACGTACCTTCCGGTTTTTTTGCCGACCGACCCACTCCGGAAAAAGCCATTGCGGTAGAAGCTGACTACACACATAGTTTGGCATTCCCGAAATTAGGATTCATGTTTCCGGAAAACTATCGCTATGTCGGAGAATGGGATAGTTTTCCTATTGGACTGCATCCACAATGCATTGCCGATTTGAAAACCGACAATTTTTGCATCACCAATGCTTTAGTAAGCGATTGGAAAATTGTCAGAAAAAAATTTGACCACAAAAATTGTTTCGGTCACGGCTTACTGATTGCCGGCTGCAAATCTATGATGGGAGCGGCTGTATTAGCCGCCAAGTCCGCCCTTCGCAGCGGCATAGGTCTACTAACAGTTCACGTTCCGCAAATCGGCTATAGCATCATGCAGACCACTGTCAACGAAGCCATTTGCGATGCGGACGACAACGAAAATGTTTTCACCGACATGGCCTTTAAGCACTTGTCAAAATTCAATGCCATTGCCATAGGTCCCGGCTTAGGCACCGACCGCCAAACGGCTCAGGGTTTGAAAAAACTCATTGCCGACTTCGGTGGCAGTTTTGTTTTTGATGCAGACGCCATCAATATTTTGGCTGACAACAAAACTTGGCTGGAATTTATTCCGCCGAAATGTATTTTCACTCCACATATAAAAGAATTTGAACGACTTACAAAAAAAGTCAGCAATAGTTTTGAAAGAATGAAACTACAAAAGGAATTTTCTTTCAAACACAATGCCATTGTCGTTTTAAAAGGAGCACACACGTGCATTTCTTTACCCAATGGTCAATGTTTCTTCAATATGAACGGTCATCCATGTCTGGCAACCGCCGGCAGCGGAGATGTTTTAACCGGCATTATCCTTTCATTGCTTTGTCAGGGAATGAAGGCAGAACAAGCCTCCATAATGGGAGTATATATGCACGCACAAGCTGCCAACCATGCCATGCTACATCAATCCGAAGTCTCTCTAATAGCTACAGATATCATTGAAAATCTGAAATTTATATGACATTCAAAGATAGAATTCGGGCATTTGCTCTTTTGGGAGTCACCCTTGAAAAAATAGTGACCTGCCAAGAAAAAAATGAGCCATTGGAACATTGCATCAGCAATGAATATCACTACAATGCATGGTTTACACCTTATTTTATCCGTCAAGCTATTCAGGCGATAGCCCGTATGCTCCAAGAAAACGATTTGAATAGTTGGATGGAAAAATACAGTGAAAAAATAGAACAACATCAGCCTTGCAAAGTGGGAGTCATCATGGCAGGCAATATTCCTCTTGTCGGCTTTCATGATTTTTTATGTGTCTTGTTGGCGGGAGATATTTTTGTCGGCAAACTTTCTTCCAACGACCAACACTTACTTCCGGCAATTGTCAACTTATTGCTAAGCATTGAGCCTCGATTCCAAGAATACATTTTTTTTGAACAAAAAATATCCGGTATTGACAAAATAATTGCCACCGGCGGAGAACAAGCCCACCAATATTTTTCTTATTATTTTAGAAAATATCCGTCCATTATTCGCTCACACTGTAATAGTGTAGCTCTACTCAACGGACAGGAAAGCAGTTCGGAATTGTCGGCATTAGCAGACGATATCATGCTCTATTTCGGGATGGGATGCCGCTCTGTTTCAAAAATATACATTCCTCAAGGATATCAATTTCGTCCTTTGTTTGAACAAATGGACAAATACAAAGACAGCATAGGCTTACACAATAAATATCTCAACAACTTGGAATACCAAAAAACATTACACTTGATGGATAGCATTCCTTTTTTAGACCAAGGAATGATGGTGGTGAAAGAACATGAAAGTCTTTCCTCTCCTATTGCTGTTTTACATTATGAATATTATTCTGATATACAGACATGTAACGATAAAATAAAACAATTAGGCGATATTTTGCAATGTGCTGTCAGCAATTGTATAAACGACCCTTTTTATCATCGGTTGGGACAAGCCCAAAATCCTCGCATTGATGATTATGCCAACCATATCGACACCATCCGTTTCTTGATGGAATCATAAAAAAATGTCATCTGCAAATCTAAACAAAATTAATGATTGACTACCGATTATTTCTGCTTTTGCACCTTCACGGATATGATTGTGATAAATTTGAAAGAAGCAAAAAAAACTAATTATCAGTCAAATACATCACCATTCGTCCGTCTTCGTATAATTCCACCTTAACTTGATTATAATTCCATTCCAAATACTGTATTTTACCTGCTCCGCTATATGATGTGACAGGTGCTTCGCCTGTCAAACGAGTAAGAATTTGTCGGATTTCCTCAAATTTCTGCTCCACATCAATATATTTCCAAAATCGCGAATTTGAATTGTAATAATTGGTTATTATCCACTTAAAAAATGCACCTCTTACCACGGAATCACTTTTATGCACACAATAGTCCACCGATAATGTTTTCATACTATCTATCACCGTATAATAACTATATCTTTCATACTTTCCGGTCTGATATTTATCAGGATAATAATTATTGGCTAAATCTCCGAATTCTCCTTGACCGGTAGCACGCAAGGATTTCTCCACACTATCAATTTGTGAAAATTTCAGATTTTCAAGATGATCCAGCAAAAATTTCAACCGCGGCTCAATATTATCGGTGCCGAGGTAAGATAATGAATCTTGATTATGGATAATATGAAAGACATGAATAATTGTATCTTTAATCTCTAAAATTCCGTATGAATTTTGATTTTCTTTAAATTTATTAAAACATTGATTAGGAGCAAAATTCAATCCTCTATAACAATCGTACCATTCATAAAACGAATATTGATGTCCGAAATCAAACTTTTCCTGCAATATTCCGTCTTTAAGTTGGGCAATATAAGTTTTATTTTTCGTATTCACCAAATAGTATATATCGTCATTCGTCAAAAAAGCGTTCTTAAACACTGTATCGTATGCCTTTTCCTTAAACCATAGTTCATCTTCATCATTGCTTGTGAAAGCAAAAAGAGTAGGAATGGATTCCAACTTCTGACGTGAATAATAAACATTTGAAAGAAATGTTCTTTGATGAAAAGCAGCATCTTCGTATTTGTCGCCATATTCACATAATTGTGCTTTTCCGTTCAAAGAAATCAGGGTATCTACACGACCTCTACCAATGAAATAATAAACACTGTCCTTTTTGATGATGCGAGACAACTTCCTATACATAATGTATTGATTACAAACATCTTTTACTTCTGTATTGAATGGTTTTATTCTCACCGAAGTAGTATTATCTCTTATGTCACTGATTATTGAGGACATACTATTTTTTTGAATATATACATTCGATACGTTTTTTTCAATAAACCAAGTATAATCACCCCATTCGCCAATATCGATATAGGCAATACTATATTGATCATCATCATATATTATATTGGGAATTACTCTAACAGGCTTCCACTTCCATACTCTCATGTCAAAATAATAACCACTTTGCTCATTGTGATACGAGGGTCGTAAGTAAAGCGTATTATGACGAACGAAAATATCACCATAACTATTGTTATTAAAATCATCAGGCAATTTAACCTCAACAACATTCTTTTCGTCTTCGGATATAACAAGTAATCGATGTTTATCTCTACCAGATCCATATAATTGTTGTTCTTTGAAAATACAAAAATAATAGCCATGATATTTTGCCGCCCACTTCATGTAAAAAGTTGAAACCGGACTGATAAAATCGGATGCATTGATGAGTACTGTATCCTCCACCAGCCTGAATTGTTGTGCATAAGCGGAATTGCTCATTCCCACCACGACTAAAGTTAGCGATATACAAACACATCGCAACAAGCAAAATATTTTAGTAGTCTGTCCCATATTTTTTTATAAAAAATTACATCTTCGCTATAAAGGGTGCTAAATCCTTTAAACATCACCATTGGAAATGACATTGCAAAGATACTATTTTTTATATTATCAAATCAAAAAACGGATAATATTTTCATCATAGACGTCTATTACCACACAATTTGGTGGTGAATGTACTTAAATCGGCAAAAATTCTGTTATTGCTACCAGTTATTTCTGCTTTCTTTGTCTGTTTTCGTCTCTTCAGTTTTCCCGCCTTCAGATGAGACTTGCGAAATCACAGATTCTTTTAGTTTTTCTTCTTCTTGCTCTATTTGCTCTTCAATGGTTTCCATATTTTCCTCCTTTTGCCGTTTTTCCCATTCTTCGCGAGCATATTTTTGCATATCTTCCACTTTGTCGGTCTCGTCTATAATTTCCATACCGAAGATGGTTTCAATAATATCTTCCAAAGTAACGATGCCCAAAACAGAGCCATATTCATCCACAACAACAGCAATATGTTCTTTGTTTCGTATCAATGTTTCCCACAGACGTGTAATCACATGACCTTCTTTTACTGCCACTATATGTCGTTGCAGAGATTTTAGCGTTGTGGAGAATTGATCGTTGGCAATACAATCCATTACATCTTGACGCAGTACATAGCCGGTCACTTTATCTTCGTCGTCGTCTTTATAAACGGGAATTCTTGCAAAATGCAATGCATCTTTATCTTTGTAAAGTTCCTCCACCGTCATAGTATCCGGCTCCATAGCCACCACTACTTGCGGAGTCATAATATCTTCCACTTTCACATTTTCCAAGCGAACAATATTCTGTATCAATTTGTTTTCCGACAATTCAAATTCACCTTCTTCGGCAGCCATTTCTGCCATGGCTGAAACTTCTTCACGGCTTATCGCCGGATCGTTGTCACCTTTTTTTATCAATTTTGCCAACAATTCCGACACCAAGACAAAAGGAAATGAAATCACTATCATAGTTCGCAATATCTTGGTAATACCCATTGCCATCGATCGCCAATAGGTAGCACCCAATGTCTTTGGCAGAATTTCTGAAAAGATAAGAATGACCAAAGTTAGCAATGCAGAGGCTACGCCGAAATAGGCATTGCCAAACAATTTAGTAACTTCGGCGCCTACACCGGCAGCTCCCAAAGTATTGGATATAGTATTAAAAGTCAATATAGCCGCCAAGGGTCTGTCTATATCTTCCTTCAATCTTCTAAATTTTTCTGCATTAGGATGTCCTTCCGCCTCTTTCATATTGATAAATGACATCGGCGTTGACAACAATACAGACTCTAATATAGAACAACAAAAAGAGCAGAATATTGCTAAAAATAAATAGACAAATAACATCAACATAATTCTCTATCTAAAATAATTGGATAAACGGGAAAAAAAGAGTATCTACCCTATGGATAGACACTCTTATTATTTTATGCATCACCTTTGCTTCCTCCAAAATTTAAAGGAATACCTCGCATAGGGTCAGGCTCACCGTAATCGGGAATAGAACCATGCATGGCTTCAAACCGCTTTATATTTTCTTCCAATGCTCCTAACAAGCGTTTGGCATGTTGCGGGGTAAGAATAATTCTTGACTTTACGTTACCTTTTTTCATACCCGGCATCAAGGAAACAAAATCTAATATAAATTCCGAATGCGAATGAGTTATAACCGCCAAGTTGGAATAGATTCCTTCTGCGACTTCGTCACTCAAAGCAATATCTATTTTACCGTTTTTATTATCGTCCATCTTCTATTGCTGTTTTGATGCTTGTAACTTTTCGTATTCTTCTTTAGAACCGACAACAATATTTTCATATTCTTTCAAACCGGTTCCACATGGAATCAATTTTCCTACAATAACGTTTTCTTTCAAACCTTCCAATGTATCAACTTTAGCATTGACAGCAGCTTCTGTCAAAACTTTTGTCGTTTCTTGGAATGATGCGGCAGAAATAAAACTTCTTGTTTGCAATGCGGCTCTTGTAATACCTTGAAGTATTTGTTTACCTGTTGCAGGAGATGCGTCTCTTACCTCCATAGGTCGCTTGTCTTGACGTTTCAAGAATGAATTTTCATCTCTGATTTCTCTTGGCGTCAAGATTTGACCATTATGATATTTCTCAGAATCACCTTGGTCGGTAACGACTTTCTTATCCCAAATTTCATCATTTTCTTCACGGAAATCAATTTTATTAATCAATTCACCTTCAAGGAAACGAGTGTCACCCGGGTCGGTAATTTCTATTTTACGCATCATTTGACGAACTATCACTTCAAAGTGTTTGTCGTTGATTTTTACACCTTGCAAACGATATACATCTTGTGCTTCATTGACGATATATTCTTGCACCTTCATAGGACCACCTACTGCCAAAATATCGGCTGGAGTAAGCGAACCTTCAGAAATCGGAGTACCGGCTCTAACAAAGTCATTTTCTTGTGCCAAAATCTGTTTAGATGTTGGTATCAAATATTTCTTTGTTTCACCTGTCTTTGAAGTAATAATTACCTCACGATTACCTCTCTTCAATTTCTTGCTGAAGGATACTTCACCATCGATTTCTGCAACAACTGCAGGATCGGAAGGATTACGTGCTTCAAACAATTCTGTTACACGTGGAAGACCTCCGGTGATATCACCTGCTTTTGCAAATGAACGAGGTATTTTTACCAAACTGTCACCTGCTTTTACAGTATCACCTTCATCAAATTCCAAACGAGCACCTACCGGAATATCATATTCTTTCAATACTTCACCGTCTTTGCCAAGAATGCGAATAGACGGACTCTTGGTCTTTTGACGACTTTCGATGACAATCTTTGATGTCATACCGGTTTGGTCATCTGTTTCGGTTCTATAAGTGATTCCGTCGATGATATCGTTAAATTGTACTTTTCCTGAATATTCAGAGATAATTAAGGCGTTGTAAGGTTCCCATTTTGCTATTTCATCACCCTTGTTAATCTTGTCACCTTCCTTGAAATATAGCAATGAACCATAAGGAATATTAGCTGTTGAAAGAATAATTCCTTTTTCGTCTGTAATGTGCATTTCGCCCGAACGGCCAATTACACGTTGACATGTAATTTCTTCGCCTGTATTTTTATCTTCTTCTTTTACTTCGATAGAACGCAATTCATCAAAAGTAACAATACCGCTGGATTTTGCAGTTACGCTGTCTTCTGCACCGGAACCGCCTGCAACACCACCTACGTGGAATGTACGCAATGTCAACTGTGTACCCGGCTCACCAATAGCTTGTGCTGCAATAACACCCACTGCTTCACCTTTTTGTACCATTTTTGACGTTGCCAAGTTACGTCCATAACATTTTGCACAAACACCATGCTTTGATTCACATGTCAATACGGAACGAATTTCCAATTCTTCAATACCTGCGGCAACTATTTTGTCGCAAATTTCTTCTGTCAATTCTTCTCCTGACTTAACAATCAATTCATCGGTTCTAGGATCTTTTACATCGTGCAAAGCAGTTCTACCTAGAATTCTATCTGCAAATGATTCTACAATTTCATCATTTTTCTTCAATGCAGTTACTGTCAAGCCACGCAATGTACCGCAATCCACATCAACTACCACTACATCGTGTGCCACATCGACCAAACGACGTGTCAAATAACCTGCATCGGCAGTTTTTAAAGCGGTATCGGCCAAACCTTTACGAGCACCGTGTGTAGAAATAAAGTATTCCATAACTGACAAACCTTCTTTGAAGTTTGACAAAATAGGATTTTCAATAATTTCACCACCTGCTGCACCGGCTTTGGTAGGTTTTGCCATCAAACCACGCATACCTGACAACTGACGAATCTGTTCTTTTGAACCACGAGCACCGGAATCCAACATCATATACACTGAATTGAATCCGTCTTTATCATTTGCCAGACGTTTTATCAAAACATCGCTGACTTGTGCATTGGTATGTGTCCAAATATCAATTACTTTGTTGTAACGTTCATTATCAGTAATCAAACCGTTTTCATATTCAAACATCACTTCGTCAACTTCTTCGTTGGCTTTTTGTACCAATGTTGCTTTTTCTTCCGGAATGATTACATCTCCTAAATTGAATGACAAACCGCCTTTGAACGCCATCTTATAACCCATATCTTTGATATCGTCCAAAAATTTAGCAGTCTTGGTAGTACCGGTTTTCTTCAAAACTTCACTAATAATATCTCTTAATGATTTTTTTGTTAAAGTTTTATTGATAAAACCTATCTCTTCAGGAACAACACGGTTGAATATTACACGACCTACTGTCGTTTTTATTAATTCAATTTCACCTTTGCTGTTTCTTACTCTACATCTAATGTAATCATTAGTATGTATCTTGTTTTCAGCATGTGCCATCACAACTTCGTCAGAAGAATAGAATGCTCTCAATTCTTTATCATCTTTGTTAGTTGTTTCCAATGGTTTGGTAATGTAATACAATCCCAAAACCATATCTTGAGAAGGCACTGTAACAGGAGCACCATTGGCAGGATTTAAAATATTATGAGATGCCAACATCAACATTTGTGCTTCCATAATAGCAGCATTTCCAAGAGGAACGTGAACAGCCATTTGGTCACCATCAAAGTCGGCATTGAAACCTGTACAACACAACGGGTGCAAACGAATTGCCTTTCCTTCCACCAATTTTGGTTGGAAAGCTTGAATACCCAAACGGTGCAAAGTAGGAGCACGGTTCAATAATACAGGATGTCCTTTCAAAATATTTTCCAAAATATCCCATACCACCGGTTCTTTTCTGTCAACAATTTTCTTTGCTGATTTCACCGTTTTGACAATGCCGCGTTCTAATAATTTTCTAATGATAAACGGTTTGAACAATTCGGCTGCCATATCTTTTGGCAAACCACATTCATTCATTCTCAAATCCGGTCCTACTACAATAACAGAACGGCCTGAATAGTCAACACGTTTTCCTAACAAATTCTGACGGAAACGACCTTGCTTACCTTTCAAACTATCGGACAAAGATTTCAATGGACGTGCTTCTGTTGCTCTAAAATTAGATTTTTTAGAATTGTCAAACAAAGCGTCAACAGCTTCTTGCAACATACGTTTTTCATTACGCATAATTACATCCGGAGCCTTAATATCCATCAATCGTTTCAAACGATTGTTACGAATGATAACTCTTCTGTACAATTCGTTCAAATCTGATGTGGCAAATCTGCCGCCATCCAATGGTATCAATGGACGCAATTCCGGAGGAATAACAGGAATTACCTTCACGATCATCCATTCCGGCTTATTTTCTGCACGCTTACGACTATCTCTAAATGATTCATATACGTGCAAACGTTTCAGTATTTCTTGTTTTCTTTGTTGCGAAGTTTCTTTGTTGGCTTTGTCTCTCAATTCAAATGATACCTCATCTAAATCTATACGCTTGATTATCTTTTGAATGGCTTCTGCACCCATTTCTGCGACAAATTTATTAGGATCATCTTCCGGAAGCAATTGATTTTCTTTGGGTAATTGTTCCAAAATTTTGAAATAATCTTCTTCTGCCAACAAATCCAAATTGTTGACACCCAATTCTTCAGCTGCACCTGCTTGTACTACTATGTATTTTTCATAATAGATTACCGCTTCCAAAGTTTTTGATTGAATACCTACATAAGAAGCAATACGGCTTGGTGATGATTTGAAAAACCATATATGTGCAACCGGAATAACCAATTGAATGTGTCCCATTCTCTCTCTTCTTACCTTTCTTTCAGTAACTTCGACACCGCAATGGTCACAAATCACACCTTTGTATCTAATGCGTTTGTATTTACCACAACTACATTCCCAGTCTTTCAATGGACCAAAAATTCTTTCACAGAACAAACCGTCACGTTCTGATTTATAGGTTCTATAATTGATAGTTTCTGGCTTTGTAACTTCACCATGCGAACGCTCTAAAATAGATTCCGGCGAAGCCAAACTAATTGTGATTTTTGAAAAATCCTTTCTTACATTATTATCTTTTCTGAAAGCCATGTTTTTCTTGTCTTACAAATTTCAACTTTAATTAACAACTCTTGAGCTTATTCGAATGTTACCTCTAAACATAAACTACGCAACTCGTTTACCAATACATTGAATGATTCTGGTAATCCCGGTGGAGGTGGAACTTCACCTTTTACAATTGCTTCATAATTTTTAGCTCTTCCTGTAACATCATCAGATTTTACTGTCAAGATTTCTCTCAAAACATTAGATGCACCAAATGCCTCCAATGCCCAAACTTCCATCTCTCCAAATCTCTGACCTCCAAATTGAGCCTTACCACCTAATGGTTGTTGAGTTATCAATGAATAAGGTCCTATTGAACGAGCATGCATCTTATCATCTACCATGTGATGCAATTTCAACATATAGATATAACCTACAGTTACCTTTTGTTCAAATCGGTCTCCTGTTTCACCATCGTACAAATAAACACTACCATTTTCCGGCAAACCGGCTTTTTTCATATAACCATTTACCTCATCTAATGTGGCACCATTAAAAATGGGTGTTGCAAATTTCAATCCCAATTCATGACCTGCCCATCCTAAAATGGTTTCGTAAATCTGACCGATGTTCATACGTGAAGGCACACCTAATGGGTTCAATACGATATCTACTGAAGTACCGTCTTCCATAAATGGCATATCTTCTTCACGTGCTATTTTAGCCACAATACCTTTGTTACCGTGACGACCTGCCATTTTATCACCTACACGCAGTTTTCTCTTGCTTACTAAGTAAACTTTTGCCATTTGGACAATACCGTTTGGAAGTTCGTCTCCAATGGTCATTGCGAATTTCTTTCTCGTCAATTTAGATTCCAATTCACGGTATTTTTCAGCATAGTTTCTAACCGTACGTTCTACCAAACTATTTACATGTGAATCGGTTGTCCAACCACGTAAGTCTACACTCTTGTAATCAATTTCTTTAAGTATTTTCTGTGAGAACTTAGGACCTTTTTGCAATAATATATTGCCTGCATTGTCTTTAATACCATGAGATAACTTGCCTTCTAGAATCTTATACAATTTTTGTACAAGTTCTTCTTTCAATTTATCCATGAGTTTCATGTAATCGTCCTCTACATCTTTTACGCTCTCTTTTTCTTTAGTCTTATTTTTTCTAGATTTTACTAGTTTAGAGAACAATTTATTATCAATAACTACACCTTCTGTTGATGGAGGTGCCTTCAAAGATGCATCTTTTACATCACCGGCCTTGTCTCCGAAGATGGCTCTCAATAGTTTTTCTTCAGGAGTCGGATATGATTCTCCTTTTGGAGTAATCTTTCCTATTAGAATATCTCCTTCTTTAATATGTGTTCCTACACATACCAAACCATTGGCATCCAAGTTTTTGGTTGCTTCTACGCTTACATTTGGAATATCATTGGTCAACTCTTCCTGACCTCGTTTGGTATCTCTGACTTCCAATGTAAATTCTTCAATATGAAGAGACGTAAACCAGTCTTGTTTTACAACTCTTTCTGAAATTACGATAGCATCCTCAAAATTGTAACCTTTCCAAGGCATGAAAGCTACTTTCAAGTTTCTTCCCAATGCCAATTCTCCACCGATGGTTGCATAACCTTCGGTCAAGACTTGACCTTTTTTCACCTTTTGACCTCTACGGACAATAGGTTTAATATTGATAGCTGTTGCTTGATTTGTTCTTTGATTTTTTGTCAAAGAGTAAGTTGTAACAGGATCGTCAAAACTTACCAAATCATCGTATTCGTCTCGGTTGTATTTGATTCTAATTTGTGTTGCGTCAACATAGTCAACAACTCCGTCTGCTGTAGCATAAATTTGAGTTCTTGAACTACGTGCAACATCTTCTTCAATACCTGTTCCGACTATAGGTGCTTGCGGACACAACAATGGAACAGCTTGACGCATCATGTTTGAACCCATCAAGGCACGGTTAGCATCATCATGTTCCAAAAATGGAATCAACGAAGCTGCCAATGAGGCAATCTGATTAGGTGCAATATCTAAAGCATCCAATTCTTGTGGAGCTACAATAGGATAATCGGCTACACGACGTGCTTTTATCCTACTTCCCAATATTTCTCCTGTCTTTTTATCATATTCAGTAGTTGCTTGTGCAATAGTAAGATTTTCTTCTTCTTCAGCAGCCATATAAACCAATGGTGACTTCAAATCTACTTTGCCATCTACTACTTTTCGATAAGGGGTTTCGATAAAACCAAGGTGATTTATTTTTGCATATACACACAATGAAGATATCAAACCGATGTTTGGACCTTCCGGTGTTTCAATAGTACACAAACGACCATAGTGAGTATAGTGAACGTCACGAACCTCAAATCCGGCTCTATCTCTTGACAAACCACCAACACCTAATGCAGATATTCTTCTCTTGTGAGTTACCTCTGCCAATGGGTTGGTTTGGTCCATAAATTGTGACAATTGGTTAGTACCAAAGAAAGTATTGATAACCGATACCAATGTTTTGGCATTGATTAGTTCGGTTGGGGTAAATACTTCATTATCACGAACATTCATTCTATCTCTGATGGTTCGAGCCATACGTGCCAAACCTACACCAAATTGTGCTGACAATTGTTCGCCTACGGTTCTAATTCTTCTATTGCTCAAGTGGTCAATATCATCTACATCTACTTTTGAATTGATAAGTTCTATCAAATGTTTAATAATGGAGATAATATCTTCTTTTGTTAAGACTGTAGTTGTCATTGGAATTTGTAGTCCCAATTTTTTATTGATTCTATATCTTCCAACTTCACCTAAATCATAACGTTTGTCAGAAAAGAATATCTTTTCAAATGTTTGACGGGCTTGATCTTCATCTGGTGGAGCCGTATTACGCATTTGGAAATAGATATATTCTATTGCTTGCTTTTCTGAGTTTGCAGGGTCTTTCTGCAATGTATTAAAAATAATGGAATAATCTGTTTGATTAGGATCTTCTTTGTGAATTAAGATGGTCTTGATTCCACTTTCTACTATCAAATCAATGTGTTTATCCTCTAAAATTTCTTCTCTTTCGATCAAGACTTCTGTTCTTGGTATTGTTACTACCTCACCAGTTTCTTCATCTACAAAGTCTTCATTCCATGAACGAATTACACGGGCAGCCAATTTACTACCAATCAATTTTTTAAGATTGGTTTTGGTTGCTTTTTCTTCTTTTGCCAAATCGAATATAGTAAGAATATCCTTGTCGGTTTCATAACCTATTGCACGCAATAAAGTTGTAACCGGCAATTTTTTCTTTCTATCGATATAAGCATACATGACATTTGAAATGTCGGTTGTAAACTCAATCCATGAACCCTTGAATGGAATAATTCTAGCGGAATATAACTGGGTGCCGTTGGTGTGATAGGATGTTCCGAAAAATACACCGGGCGAACGGTGTAATTGTGAAACCACTACTCTTTCAGCACCATTAATCACGAAAGTACCGCTTGGCGTCATATAAGGGATAAGTCCCAAATAGACTTCTTGTATCTGCGTTTCGAAATCTTCGTGATCTACGTCTGTACAAGAAAGACGTAACTTCGCTTTAAGAGGAACGCTGTATGTTAAACCTCTTTGGATGCACTCTTCTATGGAATATCGGGGTGCATCTACGTAGTAATCCATGAAATCTAATACGAAACTACCACGTACGTCCGATATAGGAAAATTTTCCATGAACACCTGATAAAGACCTTCTTTACATCTTTGTTCCGGATTTGTTTCCACTTGGAAAAAATCTCTAAATGATTTTAACTGAATATCTAAAAAATCGGGATATTCCGGGGTCTCTACAGTTGCAAAACTAATTCGTTGTGTCTTGGTAACCAATGCTTTAGGTTTTAAAATGTTAAACGAATAAAAAAATTAAGAACGTTGTTTTAAAAAACGCACATAAGACCTCCCTAATATGGAGAGGTCTTACATGCAAAAATGTAGCGTGTGTTATTTAATTTCAACGCTAGCTCCAGCTTCTTCCAAAGATTTTTTCAAAGCTTCAGCTTCGTCTTTAGTTACGCCTTCTTTGATTGCTTTTGGTGCTCCATCAACCAATTCTTTTGCTTCTTTCAAACCAAGACTGGTTAATTCTTTTACCAATTTTACAACTGCCAATTTTTGAGCGCCTGCTTCTTTCAATATTACATCGAAAGAAGTTTTTTCTTCAGCTGCTGCTTCTGCTGCACCTGGTGCTGCTGCTACTGCTACTGCTGCAGCTGCTGGTTCAATACCATACTCATCTTTTAAAATTTGAGCTAGTTCGTTAACTTCTTTAACTGTTAAATTTACTAATTGTTCTGCAAATGCTTTTAAATCTGCCATAATTTTATTTTTTTTAATTGTTTTTTACTTTATTTAACTAATTATTTTTCTGAAAGGGTCTTTACGATACCTGCCAATTTGCCGCCACCTGATTGTAATGCTGATACAACATTCTTTGCCGGTGATTGCAACAAAGTGATAATATCTCCAATAAGTTCCTCTCTTGATTTTAGACTGCATAACAAGTCTATTTGATCTCCCAAATATACGCATTGTTCAATATAAGCTGCTTTGATAGTCGGGATTTCATTTTTGCCACGGAAATCTCTGATAATACGTGCAGGTGTATTGCCTGCTTCTGAAACCATTATTGCAGAGGTTCCTTTTAGCACAGGATACATTTCCGAATAATCAGTATCCAACTGCTCCATAGCTTTTCTTAAGAAGGTATTTTTCACCATCTTAATTTTTACGCCTTTTGTAAAACATATTCTACGTAAAGCGTTGCTTTTATCTGCTGTTAGACCTGAAATATCAGCTACATAAACTGTGTTGCTTCCTGATAGAATGTTAGCAATTTCTTCAATAATAACCGCTTTGTTCTCTTTCTTCATAATATACACTTTTTATAATGTAACTGACTTAACATCTACTTGTACTCCAGCACTCATGGTACTACAAATGTAAAGACTCTTAATGTAAGTTCCTTTTGCTGCTGTTGGTTTCAACTTGATAATATTTTGTATCACTTCTTTTGCATTATCGTAAATATCTTCATTAGAGAAAGACATTCTTGCTACTGATGTGTGAATAATACCAGTTTTGTCAACTTTAAAGTCTATCTTACCTGCCTTTACTTCTTGTATTGCTTTACCTACTTCCATTGTTACCGTTCCTGTTTTAGGGTTCGGCATCAATCCACGAGGTCCTAAGACTTTTCCTAATGCACCAATTTTTGGCATTACACTAGGCATGGTGATGATAACATCAACATCTGTCCAACCATTTTTAATTTGCTGGATATAATCGTCTAAACCTACATATTCGGCTCCCGCTGCTTTAGCTTCTTCTTCCTTGTCAGGAGTTACTAATGCTAATACTCTTACTACTTTACCAGTTCCGTGCGGTAATGTAACAATACCTCTTACCATTTGATTAGCTTTTCGAGGATCAACGCCTAAACGAACGTCAATATCTACTGACGCATCAAATTTGGTAGTGGTAATGTCTCTTACAATTTGAATTGCTTCTGCCAAAGGATATGAACGTTTTAAATCGTGCTTTGCTTCGGCTTCTACGCGTTTCTTTGTTTTTTGTGCCATTTTACTTTTTTCTTAATAATTTAAACGACTAATTTTCAAATGGATTTTGACCACCTTTTACAGTTATACCCATACTACGTGCAGTTCCTGCAACCATTTTCATGGCAGATTCTACTGTAAAACAGTTCATATCAACCATTTTACCTTCTGCAATTGCTCTCACTTGATCCCAAGTAAGACTGGCAACTTTGGTACGGTTTGGTTCAGAAGAACCTTTTTTTGCTTTGGTGGCTTCCATTATCTGAACAGCAACAGGCGGAGTCTTAATGATAAAATCAAAAGACTTATCAGAGTACACTGTAATAATTACAGGAATAATCTTGCCTGCCATTTCTTGTGTACGAGCATTGAATTGCTTACAAAATTCCATAATGTTAACTCCCTTTGCACCTAATGCCGGTCCTACTGGAGGTGATGGATTTGCAGCACCGCCCTTAATCTGTAATTTAATAAGTCCTGCTACTTCTTTTGCCATTTTTTTTAATATTTAATTGATTAACTATCAAACCTCTTTCTTGTTTTTAGAAAAATTTTACAACTCCGATGATACTTGATAATAACTCAATTCCAACGATGTTGGTTGGTCGAAAATATTCACCTCTATTTTCAACTTTTTTCCTTCGTTATTAATTTCTTTAATAACTCCTACAAAACTTGCAAAAGGTCCGTCGGTAACTTTAACAGACTCCCCAACCATAAACGTGCCGACTGCTTCTTCTTCATTTTCCATCAATTCGTCAGCTTTGCCTAACAATCTCATTACTTCTTGTTGACGTAATGGTTCTGGATTTTCTTCGCCGCCTAAAAACCCTAATACACCTGGGGTTTGTCGAAGGGTACCTTTGACTTTTTTACCTACTTCGGTGTATTCTCCATTTTCTTTCCTTTCAAAATAGGCTTCTACGAAGACGTATCCCGAATAGAAATTTTTTTCTTTCATAACTTTTTTACCGTTACGAATAGTAAATACTTTTTCTACCGGAACCAGCACTCTCGGTACGAACTCCTCTAAACCCAAGGACTTGATTTCACTTTCTATGTGTTTTTTAATCTTGTCCTCTTGTTGAGTGACGGCTCGTAACACATACCATCGATACTTGTTCGTTTCGTTTGTACTATCCATCTAATTACCTTTTCTTATATTTACCCAAATAAGTTTTCACTTATGGAAGCTGGGTATTTATTCATTATTTAAATTATGCTCCATACAAAAATCCTAATAATCCTTTCCAAATGAAAGACCCGAATTCAAAGTGTTGTACTCCAAACAAAAAGTCCATTAGAAAGACTACTAATGCTATTACCAATGATGCAATAGATACAACAACGGCACTATTTTGCAATTCTGACCAAGTTGGCCAAGTTACCTTGTGTACCAATTCATCATAAGCTTCTTGTATATAACGAACTATCTTTTTCATTTGTTAAACTTATTTTTGCAGGAGCAGTAAGAATCGAACTCACATCAAAGGTTTTGGAGACCCCCATTCTACCATTAAACTATGCTCCTAAAAAGAGAAATCTACTACGAGATTTCTCTTTTATCAATTTATTAGAACTTAATCTAAAATTTCTGTAACCTGACCGGCACCTACTGTTCTACCACCTTCACGGATAGCGAAACGTAAGTTCATGTTCAATGCGATTTCTGCAATCAAGTTAACATCAATTGTCAAGTTATCGCCTGGCATTACCATTTCTACACCTTCTGGAAGAGTGATTTCTCCGGTAACGTCTGTAGTTCTAAAATAGAATTGAGGACGATATTTATTATGGAATGGAGTATGACGTCCACCTTCTTCTTTTTTCAAAACATAAACTTGAGCTTTGAAATGTTTATGAGGCTTGATTGAACCCGGCTTTGCGATAACCATACCACGACGGATTTCGTCTTTGTCGATACCACGAAGTAACAAACCTGCATTATCACCAGCTTCACCTTCATCTAATATTTTACGGAACATTTCAACACCAGTTACAACTGATTTCAATTTTTCTGCTCCCATACCGATAATATCTACAGGATCACCTATTTTGATAATACCAGATTCTATACGACCTGTTGCAACAGTACCACGACCTGTGATAGAGAAAACGTCTTCTATAGGCATTAAGAAGTCTTTATCTTTATCACGTTGTGGAAGTGGAATCCATTCGTCAACTGTATCCATCAATTCCATGATTTTACCTACCCATTTTGGATCTCCGTTCAATCCGCCTAATGCAGAACCACGAATAATAGGAGTATTGTCTCCGTCAAATCCGTAGAATGATAATAAATCACGAATTTCCATTTCAACAAGGTCTAACAATTCTTCATCGTCAACCATATCGCATTTGTTCATGAAAACAACCATTCTTGGAACACCTACCTGTTTTGCTAAAAGGATATGTTCACGAGTTTGAGGCATTGGACCATCAGTTGCAGCCACAACCAAAATCGCACCGTCCATTTGTGCCGCACCGGTAATCATGTTTTTAAC
>DBXJ01000098.1 GCA_002309475.1 Bacteroidales bacterium UBA1215 | reverse complement strand
AAGAAGAAATCTATCCGGAGGACTCCATATACTTCTACGACATAGAAGACACTATGCCGGCAAACATGGAATAGACATCATTTACTCTTAACATATTCATTCAAAAACTGCATAGCTTATGCAGTTTTTTTTATTTTTCTTGTCATAAAATAAAGTATCTCTGCTCCAATGTCAATTAAAAATAGTACCTTTGCAGTTTGATTAAAAAAAATACATACATGTATAGTTTATATGTCAAAGAAATCAAAGTATTTCTCCATTCCATGATCGGCTATGTTGTCATGGGTGTGTTTTTGTGCTTAACGGGATTGTTTTTGTGGATATTTCCCATGTCGTACAATATTTTAGACCGGGGATATGCCGATTTGTATTCTTTATTTTCCATTGCACCGATAGTTTTAATGCTACTGGTGCCTGCCATTACCATGCGTTCGTTTGCCGAAGAACGTCGCACCGGCACCATGGAATTGTTGCTGACCATGCCTTTGAGTGACACGCAAATTATTTTGGCAAAATATTTGGCAGGTCTCACTTTGGTGCTTATTTCACTCATTCCTACGTTGATATACTTAATGAGTATCTACTTGTTGGGCTATCCGCAAGGCAATGTGGACATGGGTGCCATGTGGGGTTCTTATTTGGGATTGTTTTTCTTAGGTGCCACCTTTACCGCCATTGGAATATTTTGTTCGCTATTGACCGACAGTCAGATAGTTTCGTTTATCTTAGCCGTTTTATTCTGCTTTATCTGTTGGTTAGGATTCGATTTCATTTATTCTTTCAACCTATTCGGCTCTTTGGGTTTATTTATCAAATCCTTAGGAATCGAACACCACTATGCTTCTATCAGCCGTGGCGTTATCGACACAAGAGACGTCATTTATTTTTTGAGTATCATCACCGTGTTTTTATTGGCATCCAGACTTCGTTTGCAAAGTAGAAAATGGTAAAAAAGGGAGGGAATATGAAAAAGAAGCAAGAACAACAAAACAAGATACTGAATATCAAAAAAGAAAATTGGAAGCAATTTACGCTCATTTTGTTAGCGATTATTGCCATCAACATTATATCCGGATTTGTTTTCCACCGTTTTGACCTTACAAAAGAAAAACGCTTTACCTTGTCCGCATCCACCAAAAACATGCTGAAAAATTTAGACGATGTAGTCTATGTAAAGGTATATTTATACGGCAAAAACCTTCCTGCCGATTTTCAGGAGTTGTCGTTAAAGACGCGTGAACTATTGGACGAAATGCGTGCCTACAGCGACAATATCGAATACGAATTTATCGACCCCACCAAAGGCAAAAGCGGAGCGGAACTAAAAGCCATCTACGGAGAACTCTATCAAAAAGGTTTGCGTCCGCAAGCCATACAATCTATGGAATCGGACGGTGTGAGCACACATTATATTGTGCCGGGGGCTTTGGTATGCTATCAAAGTTTTGAAGTGCCGGTGCAATTAGCCGATGCCGACGAAGGCCTATTGACACAAAGAGAAGAAATTATCAACTACTCCATGGAGAAGTTGGAATACAATATGAGCAATACCATTCGCAGAATCACCCACCAGCAAAATGCCAAAGTGGCATTTTTGAAAGGTCATGGCGAACTCTCCAATATAGACGTTTTTAAAGCGGCTGTCGCCATCGCCCAATTCTACGAAGTGGATTCTGTGATTTTGGACAACAAAATCAGCAGTATTTTTGACATAGAAGTAAAAGACAGTATCAGCGGTGACTACCGCATAAAAGGCAATAAATACGACTTGTTGATTATTGCCAAACCCACCATTCCATTCGGCGACTACGAAAAATATCTTTTAGACCAATTTGTCATGCGAGGCGGTCGTTTGTTGTGGTATGTCGATCCGGTGATGGCGGAAATTGACAGCATGTACAACTACCCTGAAATGCCGTGTCTGCCTCGGGATTTGAATTTAGACGATATGTTTTTCCGCTATGGTGTCCGCTTTAACACCAATTTGTTGCAAGATTTGAATGCTTTGGCAATTCCTGTCAGCAGCGGAGAACAAGTAGCAGGACAAAATCAATATAAATTGATACCCTTCTACTATTTTCCTATCATCACCCCTTATGCCAAACACCCTATTGTCAACAATCTAAGTCTGCTACGCAGTGAATTTATCAGTTCTATTGATACCATCGGTGCCGGCAACAGCGGTGTAAAGAAAACCATTTTGCTCACCACTTCGGAAAATACAAAAGTGGTCAACACACCGGCTATCATCAGTTTGGAAGTGCTCAAACGCCGTGCCGACATGTTGCAATTCAACAAACAATATCTGCCGGTGAGTGTATTGGTGGAAGGCACTTTCCATTCGCTCTACACCGATTTGCAAGGCGAACATATCAAAGAATTGGGACTCATTAGCGAAAGCCGGCCTACTAAAATGGTTTTTGTGGCAGACGGAGACATGATAAAAAATCAACTGGGAGACAATTTCATCTATCCTTTGGGATACGACCGCTATACCAATACCGCCTTTGCCAACAAAAATTTCTTGCTAAATGCTGTCAACTATCTATGCGATGACGAAGAAATTTTACAAGTAAGGTCGAAAGATTTTAAAATGCGGCTGTTGGACAAAAACAAAATTCTCAAACAACGTACTTTCTGGCAATGCCTGAATATGATAGTTCCCTTGCTGATGATTATATTGTTGGGCATAGGACTTTACACCACGAGAAATTTAACCTATAAGAAAAAAACAAACTATGAAAAATAAAAAGAATTTGATATTGATTGTCATTAGTATTGTTTTAGTAGTGATAGCTCTTATATTGGTGCTGACACGACAATCGGGCACTATGAGTAAAAAGGAAAAGAGTTTTGCCGTAGAAGACACCACTGCTATCAAGAAGATTTTTCTCGCTGACAGCGACGGCAATACCGTTCTTTTGCAGCGAGACGAGCAAAAGGGTTGGACTGTCAACCAAAATTACGAAGTGATGCCCAACAATATTGAAGATTTGTTGAATTGTATTGCCAATTTGACAGTAAAGTCGCCTATTGCCAAAACTGCCCGCGAAAATATCAACAAACGCATGGCTACAGGTTCGGTAAAAGTAGAAATTTTCTACGATGACTATCACATCAAAATAGGTCGCTTGCATGTGTGGAAATATACGCACAAAAA
Source organism: Bacteroidales bacterium UBA1215 (assembly GCA_002309475.1). Classification (GTDB taxonomy): domain Bacteria; phylum Bacteroidota; class Bacteroidia; order Bacteroidales; family WCHB1-69; genus UBA1205. The sequence continues at coordinate 8,445 of DBXJ01000098.1, read as the reverse complement.
AGTTTATTATATAGGACAGCAAACCATGGACAATTTGGGCAACTACGCCCTGCTGGAAGGGGCAAAATATCCTTGCGTAGTCTATTTGCCGGGCTTTCGCGGATTTGTCCGCCCGAAATATTCTCCTTTGGAAGATGCTTGGCGTACGCACAATATTGTCAAACTAAAAATGTCTAAAATCAAACGCGTTGACATCACCGATTTTGAGCATGCCGACCAAAGTTTCAGCATAGTAAAAGGCAGCGGCCGCCATTTTGACATTTACGCCACGCAAACAGGAGAAAAGTTGCCGGCATACGACACCCTGAAACTCTTGGACCACCTTTCTGATTATAGAAATCTGAATTACGAAATGCAAGAAATGGAACTTTCCGAACAAGAAAAGGACTCCATTCTTACGAATAATAAATTCAAAGAAATCAGCATCACCGATGTGGACGGCAACAGCACTACTATCACCATGTTTAGAATCAACACCATTCTCAACACTGAAGAATACGACTACAACATGGCCTTTGTAGATGCCTTTAACAGAGATAAATTCTATGCCATTGTCAACGGCAACAAAAACGAGTTGTTTCTTTGTCAATTTTTCGTTTTTGACAGAATTGTACAACCTTTAAGCTACTATATTCCCGGCAACGAAGCCCGTGCAATCCCCTCGTTGAGACAAATAAAAAACTGACATTCAATAAAATACAATTTTTATAAGAAAAACTATCTTTGGTATTAGTTTTTTTTGTAATTTTGCATTTCAATAAAGGTATCATGGCCGAGGGGCTAGGCAGAGGTCTGCAAAACCTTTTACGGCGGTTCGAATCCGTCTGGTACCTCAGGGGAATATGTAAGTTTACTTACAACATAACGCAAGACAAACAAAAGTCTTGCGTTTTTTTTTGCTAAAGTTTCTGATTGACTATGCAGGCGGTGGCACATGCCATCAGGGCGGCGGTTTCTGTCCGCAGACGCATATCTCCCATGCTCACAGGCACAAATCCATTAGCAAGTGCCAGTTCGACTTCTTGTGGGGAAAAATCTCCTTCCGGACCGATGAGCACAAGGGCGGACTTGTCTTTTTTGAGTGCTTCCTGCAAAGGAACAGACGCTTGTGAAGCAGTTCCGCAATAGGCTATCAACTTCTGTCCGGCAAAAGTTTGTGATTGCCGGATAAAATCTTTAAAACCCACGTTGACTTCCAGAGACGGCAGATAGGCACGCAGGGATTGCTTCATGGCGGCAATCATCAAACGGACTATCCTGTCACTTTTGATACTTGTCCGTTCTGAATTTTCACAACAAAGTGTTGTTATTTTACTCACCCCTATTTCCACCGCCTTTTCGGCAAACCATTCAAAACGATCGGTATTTTTAGTGGGTGCCACTGCAAGATGCAGGTAATAGTCCATAGGCTGATAGTTGTCTATTGCCTCCACTATTTCCACCATACAAGCATGCAAATCGTTAACGGCAATTTTCACTTTAAAGAGGGTGCCTTGCCCATTGGTGAGAAAAATTTCGTCTCCCACCTGCAAACGCATCACCTTCAAACAATGCCTGGATTCATCTTCGGGCAACACATAGTGAGTGGTGGCAGTGGTGATATCCGGTGCATAAAATAATAACATGACAATTGTTTTTATTGAAATTGCAAAGATAGCATTTTTATTCTTCTTTTTCACCAACAAGCAAATTTATATTAATTTTGAAAAAACATTTCTCTAAAAATAGTACCTTTGCATATTATTCCATACGAAACGAACAAACGATGAATATAAAAGCACGCTTAACAGTGATGAATTTTCTCCAGTTTGCCATCTGGGGTGCCTATCTGACCTGCATGGGACGCTATTTGGGTCCCATGGGATTAGGAGGGAAAATAGGTTTATTTTATTCCATACAAGGCATTGTATCCTTATTTATGCCTGCCCTATTGGGCATTATTGCCGACAGGTGGATACAAGCCCAGAAAATGCTCGGCATCAGCCATGCCATTGCCGGCATTGCCATGACAGCCGCCGGCATATATGGGTTAAACGCCGGCACTGCCGTGCAATTCGGACCGCTTTTCACGCTTTACACCCTCAGCGTTGCCTTCTATATGCCGACATTGGCATTGTCGAATTCGGTGGCATACAATGCTTTGGAAAAAGGCGGCTACGACACTGTCAAAGCATTCCCTTCCATTAGAGTTTTCGGCACCATTGGCTTTATTGTCTCCATGTGGGCGGTAGATTTGTTAGGCTTTCAACATTCCGCCAAACAATTTATTGTCAGCGGAAGCATCGGCTTGGTGTTGGCATGCTATGCCTTTACCATGCCATCGTGCCCTACCAACAAAGCACATTCCCAATCGTTGGCAGATGCCTTGGGATTGCGGGCATTTTCGCTTTTCAAGCAAAAAAGAATGGCCGTATTTTTCATTTTTTCCATGTTGCTGGGAGTCTCTTTGCAGATTACCAATGGCTTTGCCAACCCGTTTATTCATAGTTTTGGTGCCGAAGCACAATATGCCCATACTTTCGGCGTGCAACATGCCAACATTCTAATTTCCCTTTCGCAAATATCTGAAACACTTTGTATTTTGTTGATACCATTTTTCTTGAAACGCTACGGCATCAAAAAGGTGATGCTGATAGCGATGTTTGCATGGATGCTTCGCTTTGGCCTGTTCGGATTAGGCAATCCCGGAGAGGGAATCTGGCTGTTGGCACTTTCCTGCGTGGTGTACGGGGTGGCATTCGATTTTTTCAATATCAGCGGATCTTTGTTTGTAGATAAGGAGACCGACACTACCATGCGATCGTCGGCACAAGGCTTGTTCTTTTTGATGACCAACGGCATCGGTGCCACGCTGGGGACTTTTGGTGCCCAATGGGTTGTCAACCAATTCTGCCAATGGCAGGGACGTCATCTGGTCGGCAATTGGCAGGCGGTATGGTTTATATTTGCCGCATACGCACTTATTATCGCATTGGTATTTGCCGTAGTTTTCAAATACAAACACCAAGCGGAAGAATAATATCGGCAAAAAACCTGCTGATTTCAGCCATTTTCATAAAAAAAATGTTATCTTTGCAATTTCTAAGGAGGCAGACATGGGACTATTATTTTCAGGCAATAAACGAGAAAAACGAACTTTTAACTACACACCGAAATACTACGACAAAAAAACTGACGACCTTCGCAAAGAGAAAATGCTCAATGATGAAGACAGTCAAGTAGATTTTTCGGACAGATTCCACCAAAAAATCAACGAAAACCGCCAAACCAAAAACGATTCAGCGAAAAAATTGATTATCATGGTGGCGATTTTAGCTTTGTTAATTTATATAATGGCATCTATTCACTGATATGGCTGATATTATCAATGTTTTACCGGATAGTGTTGCCAACCAGATTGCCGCCGGAGAGGTGGTGATACGGCCGGCATCAGTGGTGAAGGAGTTGGTGGAGAATGCCGTAGATGCCGGAGCTAAGCATATAGAGGTGATTGTCAAAAATGCCGGTCGCACCCTGATACAAGTTATCGACGACGGCAGTGGCATGAGTGAAACCGATGCCAGAATTGCCTTTGAACGTCATGCCACCTCAAAAATAAAACAAGCTGACGACTTGTTCCACTTGTCAACCAAAGGTTTCCGCGGAGAAGCGTTGGCGGCTATTGCCGCCATATCGCATGTGGAACTCCGCACCCGCCGGGCAGAAGACGAACTCGGAACGGAGATATTCATGGAAGGCAGCAAATGCATCGACCAACATGCCTGCACTTGCGAAAAAGGTGCCTCCTTTTCTATCAAAAACCTGTTTTTTAATGTTCCGGCAAGAAGAAATTTCTTAAAATCCGACAACATAGAATTCAGCCACATACAAGAAGAATTTTTAAGAGTGGCACTCATACACCACAATATCTCTTTTTCACTCTATCACAACGACAAAGTGGAATACAAACTGCCAACAGGAACTCTCAAACAAAGAATTGTCAATATTTTCGGCAACAGCTACAACGACAAACTGATACCTGTGGAACAAAATATCACTTTGGTGAATATCAGCGGATTTATTGTCAAACCGGAATTTGCCAAGAAAAGCAAAGGAGAGCAATATATGTTTGCCAACAATCGCTACATCCGCCACCCCTATTTGAATCATGCCATAGAAAGTGCTTTTTCGGAATTGATAAAAGACAATACCCATCCGGGTTATTTTATTTATCTGCAAGTGCCTGCCAATGCATTGGATATTAACATTTCTCCCACCAAAACGGAGGCAAAATTCCAAGAAGAAAAGAATATCTACAGCATTCTTTACTCCACCATCAAGCACAGCCTCGGCAAGTTTAATCTGACACCATCACTGGATTTTGACGATGCACAAATCGGCATCAGTTTCAACAACCAGCACATTCCGCAACAACCGCTTTCGTACAAAAATCCGGACTACAACCCTTTTGACAAGAAGACTTTCCAACAGCATGCCTCCGGCAGCGAAAACACTTGGAAAGCCAGCGGTGGCAACCAAGGTTGGGAGAAAATATATGCCTCTATCAAAGAAAATACACCGGAAGAAGCCATAGAAGAGCAACAAAGCCAACTCCATTTGCAAGAAGAAGACACACAACCTGTGGCATCCAACAACAATGTCTTTCAAGTGCTTGACAAATACATTGTCGGCAAACTCAAGTCGGGATTGATTATCATAGACATCGATGCTGCCATGGAACGCATTATGTATGAACGATTTTTGAAACAATTAGACCAACATACGGACGGCAGCTGTCAAAAAATGCTTTTTGGAGAAACACTCACCTTTTCACCGCAACAAGCCGAAATTGTCAAAGAATTGCTGCCGGAGTTGCACAGTCTGGGTTTCGGCATAGAGGAATTCGGCAAGAACACATTCATTATTGACGGCATGCCTGCGGAAGTGTCCGGACAACATCCGCAAGAAGTAATCGACAGTTTGTTGTCAACCTACAACAACAATCTTTTATCACTGAAGATTAGCAAGAAAAGCAATCTCGCCCACTCTTTTGCCCGCACTGTCAAATACCGTCAAAAGACATTGACAGATTTGGAAATGCAAAATATTATCCACGAATTGTTTACCACATCCGCTCCGCAAATATCACCCGGCAAGAAACGTATCTGTGTCATGTTTGACGGGCAGGAACTACTGAAAATATTCAAATAATGACCAATAGCAAAAAAATCATCAACGATCCCGTTTACGGGCTTATCAATATCAACAGCGAACTGGTGTTCACGCTGATACAGCATCCCTATTTTCAACGCTTAAGAAACATTCACCAGTTGGGATTGTCGCACTTGGTGTATCCGGGTGCCACCCACACCCGTTTCCAACATTCCATAGGTGCCATGCATCTGATGCAAAACGCCTTGAAGACATTGATAGAAAAAGGCGTTGACATCACCACAAAGGAACAGGAAGCCACTTTGGCAGCCATATTGCTGCACGATATCGGGCACACGCCCTTTTCGCATGCCTTGGAAAACTTTTTTGTCCCCGACAGCACCCACGAAGCGTTCACCCACCTGATTATACAAAGGCTCAACCAAAAACTGCATGGGGCTTTGGACCTCACCATACAAATTATCGACAATCAATACCACAAACACTTTCTGCACCAATTGGTGAGCAGCCAATTAGATGTGGACAGGTTAGACTATCTCAACAGAGACAGTTTTTATACCGGCGTGTCGGAAGGAGTGATAGGAGCGGAACGCATTATCAAAATGCTCCATGTAAAAGACGGGCAGTTGGTGGCAGAAAGCAAAGCCGTATATTCCATTGAAAAATTCATTATCTCACGCCGTTTGATGTATTGGCAGGTCTATCTGCACAAAACAGTGCATGTGGCGGAACAAATGCTGATAAAAACGCTGGAAAGGGCACTATGGCTCTATCGTAACCGCTGTCCGATATTCACCACAGCGGCTTTGGCGTTCTTTTTTGACCGCAGCCGCACCTTGGAAGAATTCCAACAGGAGGCTTGCTTGGAGAATTATCTTGATTTGGATGATATCAATATCTGGTTTTGCATCCAGCAATGGCAGCAGGCACAAGACGCCATTTTGGCGGAACTGAGCAAAAGACTTTGCCAACGCCGGCTGTTTCACATTGACATACAGGAGCAAGCCTACGACGAAGCCTATATCCGCCAGAAGCAAATGCTTGCCTGCGAGCACCTTCATATTCCTTTGGACATGGCACGCTATTTTGTCATAGACGGGGAAATGGAAAACAGAGCCTACAATGCCAAAGTGGAAACCATCTGGATTATGGACAAACAAGAAAATTTGCTGCCCTTGGAAGCCATTTCCGACCACCTGAACCACCGCACCCTGTCGCAAACTGTCAGCAAATTTTTCGTCTGCTACCCCAAAGAAATATTGGTATAAACAAAAAAAAACATCCCCTGAAAGATGCTTTCTTTAGGGGATGTATGCAACTCTTTTTTTACCTTTAGCGTTGGTTTTGCTGCAAGGCGTTTTGATAATCTTCCAATTTTAATCCATATCGTATTATCGTATTTCGTTCAATTTGATTATCAAATTTTTATTGGTTTCGTCCCATGTGTATAAATATTTGTAATTTTTCTCTTTTAATATATTAAACACACTATCGGAAGAAATTTCCACCTTTTTGCCAGCATTTTCATCGTCAATGATTCCTTTTAAATTGCACATTTCCAATTCACCGACATTAAGTCTGCTTTTATATTTATACACGCATACTTCCGCCGGCTCTTTAGGGGTGGTAAGCATGGACAAGGTAATAACAAAATTGTTGTTATCTTCGTTCACATATTTCATATCCCTTACATAGCGGAATAGCAGGGCATCGGTTCCTTGTGCCTTTTGGCTTTTTATTTTTTCCGTTTTGTTATTAACAGGGTAGGACAATTCATATTCCATGGTCTGATCCGCTGTTTTTACCACTACACACATCGGATACTCCCATTTTTCATACTGTTCATCACATGAATGCAATGCAACAACACCTACCAAACAACATATTGCAATGATTATCTTTTTCATACTATATTCTCCTATATTTTATTCAACAAATATGTAATTTCAAGACATTAACGAAGTAAATCATATAATGGAATGACCAATTTTTCATCTTTCGGATCCCAAGTGTACAAATGTTCATAATTATCCTCTCTTAATTTATTAAACACACTGTCAGAGGATGGAACCACCGCTTCGCCTTTTCTTTCATCATCAATAATTTCTTTTAATGACCAATCCATATAATAGTTATACACACATACTTCAACAGGATTTTTAGGAGCGGAAAGACGGGATAATACCATATAACCATTATCTCTTTTGTCTTTGCCTCCACGATGCCAAACATATTGCATACAGGTTGCCGATGTGCCTGTACGAGTAATCGTTCTTGTTTTGTCTTTTAAGTTACTAATAGGGCATTCCACTTCATATTCAAAGGTGGAGTCCGCGGTTTTAACCACTACACAAACTTGATTTGTATATCGCTCATCAAAGCATGAATTAAACATTATGCCGCACACAAAACAACATAATACTAAAAAGATTGTCTTTTTCATTTTTCCTCCTTTGTTAATTGTTACTGATATTTTTTACGTTGCAAAATTACAACATTTTTTCTATAAGATAGGGTAAACCTTATTGGTCACAGCGTATAACCCATGTTAAGCTGTCAACCTTTACAAACGATCCTTTCCATGTTTCATTTGTGGTTTTGTCGGTAAAATTGGCAACTCCGCTGTCTGCATCGTCAATATATATATGTACGTCTTGTGGTTTATGACCGCATATTCCGTTGACATTAGAGTTTGCCTCTTCGGCTGTTTTGTTTGTATTGCAAGCCGTCAAGGCCACGCCTGCTACCCATGCAGCTACTGCTGCTACTATCAAAATTCTTTTCATGTGTTAAAAATTTAAGTTAATAAAAAAAATCACGCCGCAAAAATATAACAAATTGTAAAAACAAGGAGTGCACAATTGTCAATTTAAAGTGCATGTTTGGCAAATTTTAGTGCACAATTGTCAATTTGGAGTGCATATTTGTCAATTCCCAAGTGCACCATTGTCAATTCGCTGTATTCCTGTATTTTGCACGATAGGCGTCAGGAGTAGTTCCGTAGGACAAAAAGAAACTTTTATAAAAGCCGGAAGTGGAACTGAGTCCCACCTGTTGGACGATTTCTTTAACATAAAGATCGGTTTCACGGAGCAGACGGGCGGCCTCCGCCAAACGCAGGTCTCGCAGATATTCGCTGAAAGTTCTGCCGGTGGCAGCTTTCAGTTGCTGAGAAAAATAGGTGCGGTTGGTCCGCATCAAGGCACAGAGCTCATCGCGTTTTAAATCCTTTTGGCAAAAACGCTTGTTTTCCAATAGCATCCGGTTTAGTTGCTGCATAAAAGGGTCGGATAT
>DBXJ01000047.1 GCA_002309475.1 Bacteroidales bacterium UBA1215 | reverse complement strand
CCCACCGACATGCCGTCCATACGGGCAAAACCTACTATCAAACTCTTTGCATACATAGGAGCAATTTCCAAAAATTCTCCATTGTCAACAATAGAGGTAATCACTTGCTTCATGTCGTAAGGTTTGTTAGGATTGTCAGGAATAATTTCGTTGAGATAATCCTCCACTCTTTCAATAGGATCGGTACATTCCACTTCAGGAGTGGTTTCCATATTGTTGGAAGGCAGATAACTGAACAATTTTCGAATCAATGCCAAACCTTCTTCTTCGGTATCCACTACCAATTGGGCAACGCCGGATTTGGTTCCGTGAACAGTGGCACCACCTAATTCTTCGGTGGTAACATTTTCTCCCAAAACGGTTTTTACCACTTTAGGACCTGTCAAGAACATGTAGCTGGTATTTTTTACCATCATAATAAAGTCGGTCAAAGCCGGAGAATAGACCGAACCGCCGGCACAAGGACCGAAGATGGCAGAAATTTGCGGTACCACACCCGATGCCAAAATATTACGTTGGAATATTTCTGCATAGCCGGCCAAACTGTTTACGCCTTCCTGGATACGTGCACCGCCTGAATCGTTAATGCCAATCACAGGGGCACCCATTTTCATGGCCAAATCTTGTATTTTGCAGATTTTTGCAGCATGCATTTCCGACAAAGAACCACCGGAAACGGTAAAATCTTGTGCAAACACATACACCATACGACCATCTATGGTACCATAACCGGTTACTACACCATCGGTCAAAGGATGATCTTTGTCCATGCCGAAATTGGTGCAACGGTGTGTTACAAACATGTCTATTTCTTCAAAACTGCCTTCATCGAGCAACATTGCCAAACGTTCGCGGGCGGTCATCTTGCCTTGAGCGTGTTGTTTTTCAATACGTTTTTCACCACCGCCAAGACGTGCTTTGGCTCTCATTTCAAGCAATTCCTTTATTTTATCTTGCATTGCCATATTTCTATAACTTTTTAATTTTCAACAATTTATTTTATTCTTGTGGTTTCTCGCACAATTCTGTCAATACACCTCCGGTAGATTTCGGGTGAAGGAAAGCTATATTCAAACCTTCTGCACCTTTGCGAGGATGTTGGTCGATTAAACGGATTTCCTTTTGTGCCGTTTCTTCCAAAACGTGTTCCAAATCATTGACAGCGAAAGCGATGTGATGTACGCCTGTGCCTCTTTTTTCTATAAAAGCGGCAATGGTGCTGTCGTCACTGGTCGGCTCCAACAATTCTATTTTGGTTTGTCCTACCATAAAGAAAGCGGTTTTTACTTTTTGGTCTTTTACTTCTTCTATGGCATAACATTTCAAACCTAATATATTTTCATAATATGGAATGGCTTCTTCCAAACTTTTTACTGCTATACCTATATGTTCTATGTGTGTCGGTTTCATATTCTCTTATATTTTATTTTTTACTTCAATTTAAAATTCTTAACCTAAAAATCCTAACAACATACCTGCTGCAACGGCACTACCGATTACTCCGGCAACGTTCGGAGCCATGGCATGCATCAACAAGTAATTGGATTTATCGTAATGCAAGCCCACTTCTTGGGAAACACGGGCGGCATCCGGCACAGCCGATACACCTGCATTTCCTATCAAAGGATTGATTTTGTTGCCTTCTTTGAGGAATAAATTCCAGCATTTTACAAACAAAACGCCTGCAAATGTTGCCACAACAAACGAACCTGCTCCCAATAAAAATATCAATACCGATTTAGGTGTCAGGAAAGTGGTGGCTTGTGTGGAAGCACCTACTGTCAAACCTAACAAAATGGTAACTATATCTATCAAAGCATTGCTGGCGGTATTGGCCAAACGTTTGGTGACACCGCTTTCTTTCAACAAATTGCCGAAGAACAACATTCCCAACAATGGCAAACCCGAAGGCACCAAAAATGTGGTTAACAACAGACCTACTATAGGGAAAATAATTTTTTCGGTTTGTGTACAAGTTCTTGGCGGTTTCATTTTGATAAGGCGTTCTTTCTTGGTGGTCAACAATTTCATAATCGGCTGTTGGATAACAGGCACCAATGCCATATAAGAATAAGCCGAAACTGCAATTGCACCCATCAAATCCGGTGCCAACTTAGACGACAAGAAAATAGCTGTCGGGCCGTCTGCACCACCGATAATGCCGATAGCACCTGCTTCTGCAGGAGTAAAGCCTAAAGCAATGGCACACAAATAGGCGGCGAAAATACCAAACTGGGCAGCCGCTCCTATCAATACCAATTTAGGATTGGAAATCAAAGAGGAGAAATCGGTCATGGCACCTATACCTAAAAATATCAAAGGAGGATAGAAGCCTTTTACCACACCCAAATACAAATAACTCAATACGGAACCTTCTTCATAAATACCTATTTGAAAACCCGGAGTGAAAGGAATGTTGCCTATCAACATACCAAATCCGATAGGAATCAAAAGCATGGGCTCCCATTTTTTATAAATGCCGAGAAATACAAATATCAATCCGACTCCTATCATGATCAAGTGCCCGTAGGTAACATTGGCAAATCCTGTAAAGGAGAGGAATTGTTGTACGTTTTCCACTATTACTTCACCGAAACTCATGGCTAAGCGATTAAAATTAATACATCACCTTCTTGAACACTATCGCCTTTGTTGACTTTGATGGCTTTTACTACGCCATTTTTGTCGGCTTCGATATTGTTTTCCATCTTCATGGCCTCAAGCAACATCACTTTTTGTCCTGTGGTAATAGTATCACCTACATGAACAAAAATATCCAATACCACACCCGGAAGCGGAGATTTTAGCGGTTGGCCGTCTCCACCGGCGGCTGGAGCTGCAGGGGCTGCGGCAGCTGCAGGAGCAGCGGCGGCAGGTGCACTCGCTTTAACTACGCGTGCTGCAGGTGCCTTGGGTTTTACAGGCACATTTTCCACTTGTACTTGATGAGTAACGCCATTAACATTGACATTTACAATACCATCTTCCTGTTCTTCTACGGAAGCATTGTAATCTTTACCGTTAATTTTGAACTTATATTCTTTCATTCTATTTATTGATTCTTGATATTATTTTCTTATTGGAGATTTTTTAAAAATAAGCGACTTGTTTTCCCAAGCAGAAGGATGATTAGCCACACGATGCGGATAGAATCCAGTAGGCTCTTCTTCGTGCAAATCGCCATAATATAAATGTAAAGCGGTGGCAATTGCTGCCAATTCTTCGCTATTGTCGGCATCTACAGCCGCAACTGTTTCGGCTACTGCTGCCTTGGCAACAGGTTGAGGGGCTTCTTTTTTCTTGTTTTGCTTTTTGAAATATTTGCCGGTACCCATAAATACCATAGCCACAACAAACAACAAAAAGAATACAACCGACATAGAGGTAATGGTAATAACCACTCCGTGCGGGTCTCTTTCAGCTTGGAGTTCCGAACGCGTTTTTTCTTCCACTATATTATTTACTGCCGCCGGAGTAGCTTTGGGTAAAATTTGCATAGGCGGCCTGCGTTCTATAATCAAGTTTCCGAATGTTCCTTTGTCTTTTGCATAATCACCTTCTATTCTGCCAAAAGACATATCCGGCATTTGTACACTCACTTTGTAGGTGATGCTGTCTATTAATTCTATTCCGCTTTGGTCGTAGATAGCCAAAAAAGCCATGTCGTTGCCTAAAAAGGAAGTATCGTCCAAAAAGAAAGATACATGAAAGGCACTTCTTGTCGGCTCATTGTAAGCATAGAGCAACATATAGCCGCCCGGTGCCACATTGGCATTCACTTCACTTTTGGGAATACGGTATTTTTTAGGATTGGACGGGTCGTTGGTGATATAACAACCGCCTAATTTGGCAGTTGCCTTGCCGGTATTGTACAATTCTATCCAACCGCTTCTTACACCAAAATTATCTGTACAACTGCTGTCATTATAAACCAAGACTTCATTGATACGAATGTCTTTTACACCTTGTGCAAACACATGTTGACAACAAAATGCCACACTTAGCAAAATTAATCCGACAATTTTCTTTTTCATCTTATATCTTTCGCTCTAATAATGAATAATTTACGTATTTTAAAAAAAATTTTTTAGAAAAAGCAAATGTAGTACTTTATTTTGACAAAAACCCCCATTTCAGCAACAAATTTTCTTCAAAAAAAAATATATATTTGATATACAATTATTTGTTAAAAAATTTGTATACTTACTTTTTCAATTGTACATTTCTATGAAAAAAAATTGTAATTTTGCTTTTTGTTACATCAAAAACATTTGCTTATGCAAGGAACATTTATAACTATATTGGTGATGTTTATTATCGGCTATTGCTTTATAGCCCTTGAACATCCTTTAAAAATCAACAAATCGGCATCAGCCCTTCTTCTAGGGGTTATTTTGTGGACATTGCTCATTGTCGGCGGAGAAAGTGCCGTCATTCCTTCATTGTTTGCACAATACAATGGCGGAGAAGGATTTTTGCACAATATGCATCCTATTTTGATAGAACATTTGGGAGATATTTGCGAAATATTATTCTTCCTGATGGGTGCAATGACCATTGTGGAATTGATAGATACCTATGGTGGATTTAAAATTATCACCGACAAAATTCAAACTGCCTCTAAAGTAAAATTGCTGTGGATTGTCAGCATTTTGTCATTCTTTATGTCAGCAGTTTTGGACAATATGACTACCACCATTGTAATGGTTACACTGCTGAGCAAATTGATTGCCAAACAAAAAGACAGATGGTTTTTTGCCTCATTTGTAGTTTTGGCCGCCAATGCAGGTGGAGCATGGTCACCCATTGGAGACGTTACCACCATCATGCTTTGGATTGCCGGCAAAGTAAGTGCCGTCAATATTATGCTAAAAACCTTCTTGGCAAGTTTAACATCTATCTGCATACCTTTGCTGATAGCAAGTTTTATGCTCAAAGGCACTTTGGAACGCCCTGACGAAGAAGTCAATTTGGAATTGGCCAACCACCCTATCAGCAAAAAAGTAAGCACCATCATACTTATTTTAGGCGTAGGACTGTTATTATGCGTGCCTGTTTTCAAAACCCTTACCCACCTGCCACCCTACATCGGCATGTTGGGAGCTTTGGGCATACTTTGGGTGGTAACAGAATTGATGACAGCAAAAATTCCCGGCTTGTCAACCGACAAATACAAAGTGATATCCATTATTAGAAGAATTGACATGCCGAGCATATTGTTTTTCTTGGGTATTTTGCTGGCAGTGGCAGCATTGCAAGTATGCGGACATTTGACCATTTTATCCCAATCATTGGACAATATCAATTTGGCAGAACCGCATAAATATTTTGCCATCAGCGGCATTATCGGTATCTTGTCATCTATCGTTGACAACGTTCCTTTAGTGGCAGGCACCATGGCGATGTATAGCTTCCCGATGGATCACTATTTCTGGGAAATGCTGGCTTATTGTGCCGGAACCGGTGGCAGTATTCTAATTATCGGCTCCGCAGCAGGTGTCGCCGCCATGGGTTTGGAAAAAATAGACTTTATCTGGTATCTGAAGAAAATTTCTTGGATAGCATTGGTGGGCTATTTAACCGGTGCCCTCATCTATATGGGACAATATTTTATTTTTGATTAACAAAAATTTTTTTATAATTATTTGATTTTTTCATTACCCGATGGTTTCACAACCATTGGGTTTTTTGTGTATGACTGTTCATCTTGAGAATTTACCGTTGGAAGAAAAAAACAATCCGGCATGAAGCAAAGGCATCAAAAAAGGCTTTTTGTCAAAAAAAAATGTTATCTTTGCAAGTTAAAACTGCGAATAAAATGGGAGAAATAGAAAAGACTAATTTCTTAAATGAAAATACAGATTTAGAAGAAGATATAGATATATCCTGCGATCATAGTTATGAAGCTGACCGCATTGTTGCCAATACTTTTTTAAGTCGAGGTCTGTCAGAGTCGCCTCGTCCTAACGGCGACAACAAAGAAATTTTCAAAAATTCATGTTGTAAATTTTCCACTTACGATTGGCTCAGCGACATAAAATGCCCTATCAAAAAACGCTTCCCCATAGCCGAAGTGCAATTCAAAAACAGCCACAAAGAATTCTTTTTGCTGCCGGAAAACGAAACTTTTGAAACCGGAGACATTGTGGTAGTGGAATCTGCAACGGGTTTCGACATCGGCATTATTTGCCTGATGGGAGATGCCGTACAAGTACAAATGAAAAGCAAAAATGCCAAGGAAGTCACCAAGAAAATCCACCGGAGAGCCAAAGCCAGCGATATAGAAAAATGGATTAACGTAGTCAACAAAGAATACGACACCATGATGCGTTCCCGCTATACGGCTTGGGATATCAATTTGGATATGAAAATCAACGATGTGGAATTTCAAGGAGACGGATCAAAAGCCATCTTTTACTATTCTTCCGACGAACGGGTGGATTTTAGAGAGTTGATAAAAATATTGGCAGACACCTTTCACATAAGAATAGAAATGCGTCAAATAGGCGTCCGTCAGGAGGCAGCCCGTTTGGGAGGCTTGGGTTGCTGCGGAAGAGAAATTTGCTGTGCCTCATGGCTCAACAATTTCCAGACAGTTTCCACCAGTGCCGCAAGAACCCAACAGTTGTCACTCAATCCGCAAAAATTGGCCGGACAATGCGGCAAATTGAAATGTTGCCTGAATTTTGAAAACGAGGCCTACCAAGAAGAATTGAAGAAATTCCCTGACAAACACGCTATCTTGAAAACCGAAAAAGGAGACGCTTCCTGCCATAAAATAGATATTTTCAAAAAATTGATGTGGTACACCTATAAGCAAGACACCACCCACATGCTCTATGCCATTCACATTGACAAAGTAAAAGAAATCTTAGAGGAAAACCAAAACAACAGAAAAGTTAGTAGTTTGGAAGATTATGCCGAAATCAATCAAGGCAGCAACGAAGAAACCAACTATAGCATGGACGATTTAAAATCAGTAAAAGACTAATTATGAAATATTTTTCGCTATCAATTTTTTCCATAGTCCTTATGTTGAGCATCATGTCTTGCCAATCGAACTACGATTATGTGGCACAAGACAATGCCGACATACCGCACATGCAATGGGAATCTAATTATATTCCCATGTTTACCTACAACATTCAAGATACAGGCAAGGACTATATTTTGGGTTTCTGCATTCGCTACAACAACGACTATCCGAATGAAAATCTATATCTTTTTGTCCACACCCAATTTCCGAACGGACAACAATATACTGACACCGTTTCAGTGGATTTATTCTATCCGGACGGATCTCCTACCGGCACAGGAAAAAACATCCGCGAATTAAATGCCAATGTCAGCAAAGTGAAATTTCCACAACAAGGAACCTATCATATCCAATTAGAACAAGCCATGCGTAACAGCACCCTCAATGGCATTGTATCGGTTGGCTACTATATTATTTGTCCACCTAAAAATGAAAAACTATGAATAAAAAGAAATCTAACAAATCGATTATAAAAAAATTATGGATAGCCTACGGGTGTTTGGTGGCGGTGGTAATCCTGTTTTTTGCCTTCATTTCTTTTGGCTGGTTGGGATTTATGCCTTCATTTGAAGAATTGGAGAATCCTAAAACCAATCTCGCCACCGAAATCATCTCCGAAGACGGCTATGTTTTGGGAAAATACTACATTGAAAACCGTTCCAATGTACCTTACAGCCAACTTCCCAAAACATTGGTAGATGCCCTTATCTCTACCGAAGACGCCCGTTTTTACAAACATGCAGGAATAGACCTAAAAGCCTTGTTTCGTGCTGCCAGCGGCGTAGTATTCGGCGGCAGCCAAGGAGGCGGCAGCACTATCACACAACAATTAGCCAAAAACCTGTTTCCGCGTGAAAGCGACCGAAACCTGTTGGAAATATCGTTTGCAAAATTCAAAGAATGGGTAGTGGCAGTAAAATTGGAAAGATCTTATTCTAAAGAAGAAATTATTGCCATGTATTTCAATACAGTGGACTTTGGCAACCTGTCACATGGCATCAAATCGGCTGCAAAAACCTATTTTGACAAAGAACCGATAGACTTAAGCATTGACGAAGGTGCCATATTGGTGGGCATGCTGAAAGCACCGACAAAATACAATCCAAGACGAAATCCTGACAATGCCTTCAATAGAAGAAATACTGTCTTGTCACAAATGGTCAAATACGATTATCTGTCAAAAGAAGACTATGAAAAGGTGAAAACGCTTCCCATTGACATGTCCAGATTCAAGGTGCAAGACCACAAAGTGGGCACCGCCACCTATTTTAGAGAATATCTTCGTTTGGAAATTGACAAATGGGCAAAAGAAAATCCGAAACCGGACGGCACTACTTGGAATATCTACAAAGACGGCTTGAAAATTTATACCACCATCAACTACAAAATGCAACAATATGCCGAAGAAGCAGTGCAAGAATGGATTTGCCAAGAATTGCAGCCGAAATTTTTCAAAGAACTGAAAAACAACAAAAATGCACCTTTTGTGCGATTGTCGGAAGAACAAACACAACGCATTATGAAACAAGCCATGAAAAATACCGACAGATATCGCACTTTGAAAAAAGAAGGCTTTTCTGAAGCGGACATCAACAAGAATTTCTCCACACCGGTAAAAATGTGGGTGCGGAGTCGTGACGGAAAAGGAGAAATTGACACGACCATGTCTCCGATGGATTCCATACGCTATATGAAATCTTTCCTTAACTGCGGATTTATGGTCATGGACCCGCATACCGGTCAGGTAAAAGCCTACGTGGGCGGCATTGACTACCAAAATTTCCAATACGACCATGTCACCAAAGCACAACGGCAAGTAGGTTCCACCTTCAAACCTTTTGTCTATACCATTGCCATGCAAGAAGGAGAATATTATCCCTGCTCCTTGGTACCCAATTTGCCGGTAACCATAGAAACTCCCGGCAGTGAACCATGGACACCACACAATTCCAGCAAATACAAAGTAGGACAAATGATTACCCTAAGCGAAGCATTGGCACAATCGTTGAACAATGTTTCCGCCTATTTGATGAAACGCTACGGACCATCGGCGGTGGTACACATGGTGCGAAAAATGGGTATGACCAGCGATATACCCGAAGTTCCCGCCATCTGTTTGGGAGCTTGTGAACTCACCTTGTACGAAATGGTGGGAGCCATTAACACTTTCAACAACAAAGGTGTATATGTAAAACCCATATTTGTGACAAAAATTTGCAATAGCAAAGGGAATGTTTTAGCTACTTTCAACACCACGCAAAATGAAGTCATGGACGAATTTTCCGCCTACAAAACCGTTCGTTTGATGCAAGGTGTTGTCAATTCCGGTACAGCTGTCAGATTGAACTATCGCTACCAGTTGAATATGCCTATGGCAGGCAAGACCGGCACCACCGACAACAACTCCGATGGATGGTTTATGGGCTACACACCGCTTTTGACAGCAGGAGTTTGGGTGGGTTGCGAAGACAGGTCGGCACACTTCCGCTCAACCGCCGAAGGACAAGGTGCCAACGCCGCCTTGCCGGTATGGGCTTTGTTTATGAAAAAATGCTACAACGACCCTTCTCTGAAATTAGAAAAAATAGACTTTGAGAAGCCGGAAGGCATGAATGTAGATTTGAATTTGTTTGACTGCAGAACTGTCAACGCCAACAATGCCGCTGCACAACAACCATTTAACTTTGAATAATGGATCGACAGTCAGAAATTTACTATACCATCGCCCTCAGTTCGATATCTTCCGTTGGCAATGTCGGCTTTCAACGACTTATCAACGTTTTCGGCAGTGCCGAAAATGTATTCAAGGCCGACAAAAAACAAATCACCAAGATTGACCGTGTGGGAGAATTTCTGGCGAATAACATATTGAAAGAAAAAACCGACGCCTTGAAAAAGGCGGAAGAGGAAATGCAGTTTATAGAAAAAAACCATATTGTCACCTTACTACAAAGCGACGAGAACTATCCTACCCGGTTGAAACATTGTCCGGATGCCCCTCCTATCTTGTTTGCCCGCGGTGAATTTTCCTCCAATCCACCCCATTGTGTGGCTATTGTCGGCACAAGACGCTGCACACAATACGGCACAAAAATGGTGAAAGAAATAGTGGAAGAATTAGCTCCTTATCATATTTTAGTCATCAGTGGATTGGCAGAAGGAATTGACACAGCCGCCCACCAAGCCGCCCTTGACAACCATTTGTCAACCATTGGCGTATTGGGACACGGACTACGATATATTTTTCCCGCCTCGAATAAAAAACTGGCAAAAACCATGATAGACAACCAAGGTGGCGTGCTGACAGAATTTCTCAGCAACACCCCGGGCGATGCCTTCAATTTTCCTCGTAGAAATAGAATCATTGCCGGCATGGCGGACGCCATCATCGTGGCAGAAGCCCACAAAAAAGGCGGAGCCCTCATCACCGCAGACATCGGTTTCTCGTACGATAGAGATATTTTTGCATTCCCCGGCAAAGCACACGATTCTGCCTCGGAAGGTTGCAACAACCTTATCAAACAAAACAAAGCTGCCCTTATCACCTCCGGACAAGATGTGGCAGCCATGATGAATTGGACCAATGATAACAAAAAAACAACTACCACCGCTACCATCCGGACATTCGACCTTAACAATGAAGAAAGCAAAATAATCAATATTCTCCAAGAAAGAGGAGAAGTAAACATAGATGATATCAGTGAAATTTCCGGCATGGACGCCTTGACACTATCAAGCATTTTGCTGACATTGGAATTCAAAGGTTATATTGAATGCCTGCCCGGAAAACGATATCATATCACTTAACAAACTACAACTTATGAGCAATATTACCAAAAAAAATATTTCGTATTACTTAATAGAACTTTTAATCAGCACTTTTTCCATCATCTTTTCAGCTTGGTTGTTGAAAAAAGGTGTCCACATAGGCGACCCCAAACTACTTACCGGAATCACGATTGCCATTGTTATGGCTCTTATCAATGTATTGTTGAAACCTGTTTTAGTGGCATTAACCCTGCCTTTGACAATAGGAAGTTTCGGCATGTTTCTCATCGTGATTAATGCCGTCTTGATTTTGATTGTGGACGGATTGTTAGACAACTTCCAAGTTGACAGTTTCTGGTGGGCCATCCTTTTCAGCCTGCTGGTTTCCGCTACCACTTCTATTGTAAGTGCTATCGGCCATACAAAAGTGATTCACAAAAATAAAGATGACGATTTCACCGACTACGAAGAAGTGTAAGGAAAAATCCGCTTCTATTTAACCTTTATGTTCTGAGAGATACAAATCATCTTCTGCATGTAGCGTATTTCCATTTGAAGATGATTCTTCAAGTTCTTTTTTATATTTTATATCGCACACCACGATGACAGCCATTGCACCGAATACAGG
>DBXJ01000089.1:4415-5234 GCA_002309475.1 Bacteroidales bacterium UBA1215 | reverse complement strand
TATAGTTGTTTTCTATTATTTTTCCTTATCGTTGTCACTATCAGACGAATTTCGTTTAAAACTTCCTAAAGGGCAACGGCAGTTTTTTTTCAATGGGCAAAAATAAACAAAATTCTAATACAATTGCGTTGTTTTTCTATTTTTTTGATATTTGTCTGCAAGAACGGGTTTTTATGATTGCTTGTCCAAAATAGATTGTAACAAACTATTTATAATATTTTTAATTACCTATATATCAATAGAAAACCCGCTTTTTACTTTTAGCGGGTAACAAATCAGTAACAAAAATGGCTTTTATTGACTATTTTTGTAAGCGGGTTTCCAATATGCAAAATTACAATTTTTTTTCACTTATCATACCACCGTGTAACCTCTTTTTTGTTTAAATCAAAATCTATCTTGTTTACAGTCTTTATATCGTCCTTTGTATATGCTGCCCCCTCCACCTCGTCAGCGTTTACAACTTTAGGCAATATATAGGGCAATAACTTTAGTATAACCTCCACACGATTGGCGGGCTCTAAAGTGTTTAAGTCTTTTATAAACTGCTCTCTATTGTCGTTTAATATATCAATAATCCATTGTCTAACCGTTGTGGTTATTTTGTTAGGCGTCCCCTTTGGTCTGCCATTTGGATTGTTTGTTTTCCCTTTTTCCATAACTGTATTATTTAAATTAAAACTATTATCTGTTTTTTTTTGTTGTTTTCTTCATGATTTTTCTCCGTGTATTACAATTATTTGTTCATCCCCTTATCAAGGAACAAAGAATGCTATTTTTTCATAAGTATATATTTGATTGGATATTACATAATCGGTT
>DBXJ01000089.1:0-4345 GCA_002309475.1 Bacteroidales bacterium UBA1215 | reverse complement strand
ACCAAGCCAACAAAAACAACCGATAACAATCCAATTAAAAGCATTGTTTATAAATTTTCTGCAAATATACGAAAAAAATAATACAAAAGACAAAATGGTGGAAAATTTCCCCATTTCATAAAAAAACAAACTATTTTTTAATTTTTTGCAAAATATTCTCTCCATATTTCTTCAACAAATATTCTTTTTGCTCCTTAGAAATAGGAAAATAGAGTTTAGATTTGTGCATTTGTTGTTGACGAAGATTTCGTGTATGTAGACGCACTACTCTATCTCCATCATTGTCAAGAGCGATAAGTAAAATTTTACTTCTTCGTTCTTTTTTCCAACAATCGTGGCACAAATTGCCTGATATAAGCCATAGATAGTCAAATTTTTTCAGACTGACATCTATTTCCTGATAGTCGTAAGTGGCTAAAACGATTGAACTATCCTTGTGTTGCGCATATAGTTGGTTATTGGCAATAAATATTAAAACGATAATAAACTTTTTCATTTTTTTCATAACAATCGAAATGTATTGTTTTGTTGTTTTTGATGAGAATTCTTCCTGAGGATGTAAAATTTCTGGCAACAATTGATTCAAATGGAGTTGGCATGTAGCTGAGCTCTTTTTTTTGTGAAAGAGAATAGGTAACAAAAATTTTATCTCTCTTGAAGTGTGAATTTCCATAGGTTGGGTCAACGTTGTCTTGTTCAATGGTATAGCCGATAATGTCATTGGAGATAAAAAATACTTTTTCAATTTTTTCATAGTCTAAGATATCACTATTTTGAAAAAATTGTATTCTTCCATACGTATTGTAGGGGTGCATAAGAGATTCTGTCAATAAAGTATTGACAATGGAATCATAGTTCACATGAGTGGTAAACCGGCAATGAATGGTATCTGTACATTGCAAGTTGAGGTTGAAAATATAGATTTCAGGTCGGGTCGGATGTGCCAGAAGAATATTTTTCCCATTGCTTTCTATGAGTGAATAACGAGAATAATATGCCAATTCTATTCCTTTACCTAAATCTATCTCCTTATCTGCTACAATCTTGTTGTTTTTAATGTCAAAAATGCGCATAGCGTAATTGTCATGTTTGCTAACAGGTTCATATTTAAAGTTATACCCGTTCATAAGAAGAATAATAGAATCGTTAACAACTGTTATTGATTCAAACTTTCTATAGGGTGACCTTGCATAAATTTTCTTTTTTAAACGAAATTTTTCATTTGTATGGTTAAAAATACGTATATATCCGTCACTACAGTATAGATATAATTTATTTTTGTACATTTGTCCGGATATGACTTCATCGCGTTTGTCAAGTAGAAATTTTGGCAAAGGATAAACTTTAAAAGAGGCATCTGGAAAAATCTTTACCAATTGCATTTTATTCCTTTGTTCTCTTGAAAATATCAGCACATAAAAATTGGAATCGCAAGATGGAATCATGATATCCATCTTCCCCGATTCTTCAATATCTGTAAATAGAGAATCACATACATAAAAGGATTGGGAATAGGCAAAAGTGAGGGTAGTAATTGCCAAAATTATTAAAACTATTTTTTTCATTTTTTTCAAAATTTAAAAGGTTGCCCAATACAAGACCGGGCAACCGAAGTTAATATTTATTGTCCAATATAGAAGGCAGGAATTTCGTCAGTGATAACGATGTCATATTCATAGAGACTTTCTCCTGTTTCTTCGTCAGCAATTATATTGCCATTTGAGAAGGTGCAAAATATACCTTCTGTGGTAGCAAAATGTCCGTCTGTTTCGCCCATGTCAATTCTATTTTCAATGATTTGAATAATGGTTTGAATAGTAGATTCCGAAGGCATGAGAGCTATGTAAGGTATTGGAGGACATTCATTGATACCTCTTCCTAAACACCATCTCTCGAACACATATTTTTCATTGCTATTACTATTTGTTTCACGTGTACGAACATCACCATATCCCCTATATCTATTTTCGCCATGGCCAACCCATTTACCTCCTCTTATGTGAGATCTTATTTCATATGTTGGTTCAGTAAAAGCGAAACTACTGGCAGCCAATGCTGCTAATATTATTGTAATTACAAACTTTTTCATGTTCTTAAATTTTTTTGTTAATAATAATTTTTTTGCCGTTTTCTTTCTTGGTTTTTCCATATATTAAAAATATTTGTTCGCCCCCTTGCAGGGGACAGAAGAATGTTATTTGTTCATAGGTATATTTCTGGTCGGATAGTTCATGATTGGGTGGTGAGGAGTAAGAGCATAAATAGGAATAATGGAAGAATAATTTTTGTTTAGCGGAGCGAATGCGAAGAGAGCCCATCACCACCAAGCCAACAAAAACAACCGATAACAATCCAATTAAAAGCATTGTTTATAAATTTTCTGCAAATATACGAAAAAAAATAATACGAAAGTAAAAATTGGGGGGATTTTTTATATTCATTGAAACATGAAATGTTATTATAGAATAATTTTTGTAAGTAATACTTTATAGTACAAATGGGCAACTTGCTTTTAAGTTGCCCATGTTACTCACTATAATGATACTGCGGCGAGTCGTTTGTTATTGAATCGGTATAATTTTAAAGTATCTACATGTAGTTTATCTTTGCTTCTATTATAATTTGTAATGCTTTCAAAAAAGATATTATTAATTGTACATGGACAATACGCATTGATGGTATCTTCCAATTGTTTATCATCATTTAGATAAAACAATAACCAATCTGAAGGAGGAAACATAGTATGCGACAAAAAAATAATTTTACTATTCATAATTTGATTATTCCATGAATTATTATTGTCTTCAAACTTGATAATATCTTCTATAGTGGCAATTTGTTGAGCATTATATCCACATCTTTGTATGGCATGAATCTTTCTTCCCCACCATTTTTTAGTTGTATCCCTATGAATATAGCAATAGTAAGTTATTTCATACACTTTGCCGTTCTCTCTTTTTTTTAAACTCGTTTCTAAATCTTGTATAAAAGAATCATCAAGACCATCAAATAAATTAGTATCTAACATAATTATATTTGAATTAGAATCAACAGTAAAAGAAATGCCAATGGTGGGACAAACACTTTCATTATAATTGTTATTTACTATCTTTTTCTTGCAGGACACAAATAACATTCCTGCCATAACTAATGCTGCACATGCAGCGAATAATAACTTTTTCATGTTCTTAATTTTTTTGCCGTTGTTCTTCTAATAATTCTACTAAAAACATAGAAAACTAAATTTTTGGCAAATATACGAAAAAAATAATACGAAAGGTAAAAATGGGGAAAAATTTTTATGATTGTCCAAAATTACTTATTTATAAGATATGTAAATTATTGTTTATCATAATATATTGTAATAATTTTGAACAACCTTCCAATATGTCTTGCCAGGCAGTTTCAAAATCACCGGTGTACCAAGGGTCTGCCACATCACGAGGGCAATCGGTATAATCCATCAAAAGAGAAATTTTTTGCAAGGTATCGAGCCCGAAAAGACGTTGCAGGTTGCGAAGATTGTTGCGATCCATAGCCACAATCATATCGTAGTAGTGGTAGTCGTCCAAGGTGATTTGCCGGGCAACTTTTCCTGAACAATCCAGATGGTGTTCCATCAATTTTTGTCGGGCAGGAGGATAGACGGGATTGCCGATTTCTTCTCTGCTGGTGGCAGCGGAGGCAATGTCAAAGGCTGCACTCTTGCCGGCTTGTCTGACTAGATCTTTCATGACAAATTCTGCCATAGGGCTCCTGCAAATATTGCCATGACAGACAAATAAAATTTTTTTCATATATGTTATTTTACTCTAAGATTCAATCCTGCTAATAAAGTATCCGGTTTAAAATGCATCACGCTTGCCATTTCACCGCACATGGAATAACCGCATTTGTCGCACAAACCCAATTGCATTCCTCCACATTCTAATAGCGATGTGCCGTCTAAAAAGATAAAATTGGAAATCCAGCAATAATGTTTGAAATGTTTCTTTTTCATCATCTTCAATCCGGAATAGGAATTCATAATCGGATAGCCTTGTTTTTTCATGGCAATCACTTCGTCGATGACGGCTGATTGTTTGTCCCAATCTAATTTCATGTGTTCTATGCCTTCAAAAGGAGTTATAAAATTGATGGCAATAGATTGAATATGAGGATTTTCTTTTGCATAGGCTATGGCATTTTTCACGTCTACATAATTATCGCGGTTAACCACCATGTTGACACTGAGATATTTGTTTTTGCACAAAGCGATGTTGCGTTCCATATTGTCAAAAGCCCCATTACCTCGCACTTGGTCGTGATAAGTTTTGGTACCGTCCATGCTCACCCAAATAGAATC
>DBXJ01000001.1:5573-8417 GCA_002309475.1 Bacteroidales bacterium UBA1215 | reverse complement strand
ACGTATATATGTCAACGTGTTTTCATCGGCTTTGTTTAATGCTCCACCAATCGTTTTCATAGGATGATTCCATGTACCTGCATACGAATCGCTTCCTTGTGGAGAAACATAGATCACAGAATTGTTTTGTGCCTTTGTAGTAAAACAAAATAATAATGTTATTATTACAAAGAAATTTAGACTTAGTTTTTGCATAAAAAATTTTTTTACAAAATGCAAAAGTATAAAAAAATAAGAAACTACGCGATAAAAAATGCTTTTTTCTGTAGTCTCTTATAGTGATAATATTGAAATACAGATAGATATATTCTATCTATTTAATTCTTTCGCAATTGGCAAATTTCTTGTCAATAATCTCTATCAATTTGTCTGTATTTTCTCTTGCATCAAAGATTTTATCACAGCGATACATCTTTTTAATGGGATTTCTATTGACAATAAGCTTCATCAATTGTTCTATGCTTGGAGCGGTTTTTAATTGTGCATATTCTTCGTAGGTGAGAGCAATAAAAGCCGTATTGGGGCTAATGCCGCGATTGTCTAAATAGTAGCCTTTTTTCAAATAAGTCGGCTTTGACCTTTCACTAATATCTCTTGGGTCAGGATAGGAAACTATGATCTGTTTGTCTTCAGAAAGGGTGATAGGCACGAGGTCGGCATATTTTTTAGCTGCCTTATAAATAATAGTCGGTGGAATGGCCATAGATAAATTTGTTTTCTTTTCTGCAGATATCACTGTTGTTTGAGCAACTAATCTGTTAGAACCTAATAGGATAGTTGTTATTAAAGTAAAAACAAATGCTATTTTTTTCATGTTTTTGATGTTTTGATTTGACTATAATTATTTTTCTATTTTATTTCAATTTTAATTTTTGACCTTCACGGATAAAATCGGAGCGAAGTCCATTCAAACGTTTCAAACTGCTGACACTGGTATGATGACGAGCGGCAATGGAGGATAGTGTGTCTCCGTGTCGTACGACATAATAATTACTTCCGGTTGAACTGCTTGTATGCGAAGAATAGTTGGATTTTTTGTAGTTGAAAGTTTCTTTGCATATCAGCAAGGTGTCAGAACGTAGTTTGTGATTTTCAAAATCAATGATATATTCCGGATTGATGGGTACGCCTTTGTATCGAGTTTCCAAATGTAGATGCGGACCGGTACTTCTTCCTGTGCTGCCTACCAATGCAATCACTTGTCCTGCCTTAACTTTTTCGTTGGGTTCTACTAACAATTCGCAGGCATGAGCGTAAAATGTTTCCATGCCGTTGTAGTGACGTACAATGACAACATTGCCATAGGATTTGTTTCTGGTGGCAATTCTTACAACACCATCAAATAGACAATAGATGCTGTCTCGCATGGCATTTCTTGTATCTACACCATAGTGATAGCGACGTCGTCTCCAACCAAATTTTGACACCAAAGATGTGTATGGAGGCAAGGTATAATTTTTCGGTACAAGTTGCAGATAAATAGTATCTTGCATTTGACTGAAATCTGTCTTTGGAATATGAATGGAAACAGAATCCCAATTTTCAAATATAGATGCCAACATTTCTGAATTTAATTCATCATCATTGATGTCATCTATGTAGTTATAATCGTCAAAGTCTTCATCATCATATTCTTGCAAGAAAAACATAGAAGCCACATCATTGAAATAATAGGGATACTCATTTTCAAAATTGTTGTGTTCAAAAGAAGATTCAACCACAGATGGTTCAAATGCAGACGGTAAGGATTGATGGTAGAGTTCTTCGGCAATGGAATCACGAATATGTTGGGCAATGTCTTCTTGGCATAGTCGTTGATGAACAATGGCATAGCTATGCATTACATTGTTGGCAGTGGCTCGGTTGGCAACAATTTTATATTGATTGATAGCTTGCGAATATTGCTTTTGTTGCTCATAGATTTGTCCAATGATAAATTCTGCTCTCGTCTTTAATACATAATAATTGTTTTGTTCGCAAATGGTCTTCAGCATATTGATGGCATCATTCCATTGTTCCATTTCAATATACAAATCTGCGGCAGTGCAGAGAAAATGTATATTGTGATTCAAAATGGAAGTGTCGGTTTCGTTGATGATTTCATTGAGTTGAAATTCAGCGGATTCATAGTGCTCCAAAGCTTGTTCACAATCAATGATAAAAAGTTTTGTTTCGAATGCCAAATTGGTGTCTTGGTCTTTCAAAATTTTGAAAAAGGCATCCAAGGCACTTGAATATTTTTTTGAATAATATAACGATTGCCCGAGTAGGCTATACATTCTTGACATACATGGACAATCGGAAAATGTATTGTTTTTAGTACGAATATATTGACGAGTGCGATATGTGATATTGGATAATGTTTGATACCAGTCTGCCGTGGAATCTATTTTGTAGTTTTTATTAAAGACCGGCAAGGTGTAATAATAGTTGTCTTCGTCCAGCATTTGCAGTTGTTTGGCAATTTTCTGACATTTTTTTATGTCTTTTTTGTATTGCTGGCAGGTATCTTTTTCTACTGCAAAAATCTGATTGATCAGCAATAGACTTATTAAAAATATAGCAATTCGTTTAATAGTGTTTTTCATCATAAAAAAAAAGATTCTTTTCTTAAACTTATTTTTACGAGAAATATTGTTTATTCTTTGATAATTTTTGCTATCTGATTGTCGTCAAATTTCAAAATATACATCCCTTTAGGTAAATATTTTATGTCAATGATTTGAAGAGAGCTTTCTATTGTAATATCTTTTACTTTTTGTCCGATAACATTGTATAAGGCTGCATTCTGTCCAATTCTATCTGATTGTATGCACAAAGATTCTGCAGCAGGATTCGGGTATA
>DBXJ01000001.1:4535-5514 GCA_002309475.1 Bacteroidales bacterium UBA1215 | reverse complement strand
GCTTGATAGGCATTTACTTTTCCGTAGCCGAATCGTTCAATGCCGGAAGATTGTGTGTAGTTGTCTTGATAGGCAGTTTCTTCAAGAATATTTTTTACTTGTTGAGGGGTGAGATATTTATTTGCTTCTAATATCAAAGCACATACTCCTGCTGTAAAAGGCGACGACATAGATGTGCCGGAAAGAGCGGCAAAAGGATATTTTTTGTTATTAAATGTTACTGTAGTAGTTGTGGTGCCACTAAAAGTGTTGGTGAAACTGGAAATAGCACTAATGATAGATACGCCCGGGGCAGCAACATCCGGCTTCCTACGACCATCAATAATGCCGCCGAAACTTGAAAAAGAGGCAATTTCTCCACCAATAACACGTCCGTTGACCGTGAAAGATGGTCTATATGCTGCTACTGAAATAACACATTCTACGTTGGCAGGTGTACCAATGCCATAGTAGGCATCGCCGGCAGTATATAAATTGGAGGAATAGGGCTTTTGAAAGTCATTGCCCCAATTGCCGACGTCATTACTCAATTCCACTACGTTCCATGCGTGAAATATGCCGCTGTCTGCTATTGCCGACAAACATACTTTGACATTGTTAAAGGTGAGTTTTTTCACTCGCAAACGTACTTGCGGACGTTGATTATAAGCGTTTTCTTGTTCTATGTTTACATTATAAAAAACAGTGTCTTCTCCGATAACCTGAAAAGTATCTATGTAGTTGTTGCCTTCAAGAGTAGAAAACAATGGTGTTTGAGCAATTCTTTCATTATCGGTATTGAGGAAGTGCATGGAAAATTGAAATGGGCACATGGCACTGTTGGTCATAGAAACAGATTGTCCCCAAAGGGCGGCATGTTCTCCTCCATAAAAAGTGATTTGGGTGCGAAGAGTGTCGGTTTGTTGAGCAAAATTTTGTGAAATATGAAAATTGACATCTCCATTGTTGCCGGCACTGGTGACAAATACAACTCCTAAAT
>DBXJ01000001.1:0-4467 GCA_002309475.1 Bacteroidales bacterium UBA1215 | reverse complement strand
TTGAGCGACTTGGTACATCCAATTAAAAGCATCTATAACGGCTTGTTCGTTGACTAAAAAGGTGGCCAATAGCAAATCTGCTCCATAGGCAACACCTCTATATTCGCTGCCACCGCCACTGCCGGCGGCAATAGAGGCAACATGTGTGCCGTGATAGCCATATTGATAGACATTGAAGGTATCGTGTTGGGCGGCTAAAATATCTTCTGCAGTATTGTATTCTACGCCATAGTTGAAGCCGTCGGGTGGCGTGCCATCGCTACGAAACATATCCCATACTCTCAATATACGATTGTGTGTCAGAGTAGTGTCGTAGAAAACAGGGTGTGTGTAGTCAAAACCCCAGTCGGTAATGCCGATGATTACGTCTTTACCCGTGTATCCTTGTGGTAAGTTGATACCTTGCCATACACTGTCAACTTTTCCGTCCACAACGGAACGTTTCAAACTTTGTGCGTGAATACTTATATTTGCAACAACTGTCACAAAAATAAGTAGATATAATTTTTTGCTCATAGATAGAATTATTTTTACAAAAGTATCATTTTTTATTGAGATAAAGAATGGTTATTTTGTATTCTTGAAAAAAATATCATAAAAAGTGCTATACAATTGAAAAAAAATGTATTTTTGCATTTTGAAAGTAAATTGATAAATGGTTTCCATTTGTCAAATTTGCAAAATGATATTGACAAACCAATAATTTTTTATATGAAAGCAATAAAATACTTAATGATGATGATTGTGGTGTTGTTGGCTTTTGCATCGTATGCAGAAGAAATTCCAACTATTATCACCATATCTTCCGATGGAACGGAAACAACTTATGAATTGGCGGATGCCCAAAAAATAGTGTTTGCAAGAAAAGTAGATATTACTACCATGACTATGCAACGAACAAACCACCAAACACCCGTTACCGACATTAGAAAAATTCTTTTTGGCAGCAAAGAAGATGTAAAGGTGGAAGACCAGACACTTGCTACCAAAGTGTATGTGTTCCCGAATCCTGTGAAAGAATTTTTAACTATTTCAGGAATAAATCAAACGGATGAGGTGAAAATTTATAATATCAATGGCAAACTGGTAAAATCCACGACTGGTAGTCAAATAAATGTTGACCATTTAGCATCAGGTAATTATCTTTTGCAAGTAAAGGGTATCACTATCAAATTTGTAAAACAATAGGAGGACAGGATTATGAAGAAAATATGGATGTTATTATCGATTTTAGTATGGGTTGCAGGAGTTAATGCCCAAGAAAAATTCTATATTTATCCCCAACAGGCAAATCCAATAGAAATGAATGTCAACGAGGTGGATAGTTTTACCTTTTCAATGCATCAAGATACGGTGTATATTTGGACCAACAATACTTGTATATCGTATGCAATAGCCGAATTGGATAGCATAGCTTTGCCGATTATGGAAAAGACATTGCCGGCTGTAACAACCGATAGTGTTAGTCAAATTACCCGGGAATCTGCCGTATGTGGTGGCAATATCACATCTACCGGATATGATGAATTGTGGATTTACGGAGTTTGTTGGGATACAGATCCGAATCCAACTATCTACAAAATGCATACCTACGATGGCTCCGAACCAGGACATTATACTTCCACTATGACTAATTTAATTCGCAATACTAAATATTATGTAAAGGCTTATGTTACCAATAGCAAGGGAACCTCTTATGGCGAAGAATATAGTTTTGTTACTTTGCAAGATTCTGTGCCGGGAGAAATGGAATATGGTATTTTTACAGTAGGTCCTAATAAAAGGGTGAGGTTTTCAAGAGGAAGTATAGTGGGGGATTCCTTGTTGAAATTAACTTATCAACCAAGTTCTCAATGTGGATTATATGGTTGGGGAACAAGTGGTTATAACGGAAAATTATTATCTATGCACGATACCATAGATTCCAATTATGTAAGAGGCATTTCCAATATATCGGGCACCGATTATGACTGGGGATATTACAATAAGATTATTGGTGGAGGCAATGTAAATCATGTATGGAGAGTGTTGACTATAGAAGAATGGGAATACTTGTTGCAGACAAGAGCCGGTGCAAGCAATAAATATGGTTGTGGAAAAATACATAATCTTTGTGGGTTAATTATTTTACCGGATGATTGGAATAATACAGCGGGAGTTTCTTTTACACCTCAAGCATCCAGTTGGGCTACTAATTCATATACTTCCGCAGAATGGGAGGCTATGGAAGCCAAAGGGGCTGTCTTTTTGATTGCAAGTGGAATAAGAGATGGAGAAATTGAATCTGAAGGTGGTTATGCCGGTTATTATTGGACAGGAAATGCCAGTGCAACCAGTGATGATTACGCATATTCGTTTTACTTTAGAGAAGGAAACAATTATACAATTGCTTTGCCGACCAGAAAACATAAAGGTTGTGCTGTAAGATTGGTAAGAGATTATTAATAAGAACAAGATAGTTAAATACAAAAAAAGGTCGCTAATGCGACCTTTTTTATATTTCTTCATATCTATTAGTATGGAGATAAAGATATGCCAACTGACAAAGGACAAATTTGAGGACCTTTTTCTGCTTCAAATAGTTTTGTAACCATATAGCTAACCGAAACACCTACAAATTTCCAACCTGTTCTAAAAGTAACTTCTACAGGTACTTTTGTACGATTGACAATCTTATAGTCTTTGATCAAATCTTTATCTTCTGAACCATTTAGTGCCGGTCCGAAATATTTGCTGTGCAAATCAACTGTTAAACCAACACGTACACCTACAGCAATCTTAAAGCCGCATTTATGCCTATATCTAAATTCAATAGGAATGTGCATATTGGTATATGATAATTTGTTGACACGAATGTTAGAGTCGGCAATAAATTCCGGAATGGGGGTCATGCTGGTGGTGTAGCCTTTTCCTATACCGAAAATAGCATTGGAATACATATTATAATTGCTAACACCCAATCCAATACCAAAGCTGAAAGGACTATTGTGTTTTACAGGTATGTCAAAAATAATAGCTCCATTGAAACTAAAATTGAAATTGTTGGCAGAAATACCTTCATAACCTTTCATGCCAAACCAATAACTGGTCATAAAATCTAACACAATTCTGTCTTTGAAAAGTACGGGTTTGCTGGTAACTTTTTCTACCATTTCGCCGGCAATTGTCTTTTCTTTCTTCTCCTTTTTCGCTTTTGTTTCGGTGTTGTTTGCAGTAGCATTGGCGGTGTCAACCGTTGTAGTAGGCGTATCTTGGGCTGCAACAGCCAATGAGATCGCAAAAACCATTATACACAAAAATATTTTTTTCATTTATAAGTGATTGTAATTAATTTGCAAAGGTACAATTTTTTTATTTACCATTTAAATCATTAGACGAAAATTGTAGAGGCAACAAATCTTTTGCACTTTCCACAACGATGCATTCCCCTGACATAGTACACATGACAACTTGAATCGGATGGTGAAATTTATTTTCATATTCCACCATCACCTGACGGCAGGCACCACAAGGTGAAAGCGGGTGAGGAAGTTGAAAATGGATAGGATTTCCACAGATGGCAATGGCTTTGATGCTTTCTTGCGGGTAATTGGCCATGGCAGCAAACAAAGTCACTCTTTCTGCACACAAACCTTCCGGATAGGAGGCGTTTTCTTGATTGTTGCCGCAAAAAACGATATCGTTCGACAGCAATACGGCCGCTCCGACACGAAAGGAAGAATAGGGGGCATAGGCGTTTAAACTACTCTTTCGAGCTGCGTCCACCACTTTTTGCAAGTCGGCAGGCATCTCCTCCTTATTGTGATAAACTTGATAGTTGATATAGATTGTCTTTTTGTCCATATTTTTATAACGAAAGTAAAAGTTAAAAATTGTAGTTGTTGGTTTTGTTTATTTTTTGCAATATATTTTTGCTTTTTCTATCAATATCGGGTCAACTTGTAGCCATTGTGCAATTTGCAAGGCTTCGTGTGGTGTGTCGGTAGAATTGTCTTCCAAGAGGGTATAATCTATCAAATGGTCAATGTTGGATGCAGAAGCAATGTCTGCTTGTGTTTGCAAACCTTTTACTCTTAATCTTCTGCAAGCAGATACAATATTGTCGTAGTGTGTAGTGACAAATGACGGAATGCAATTTTCCGCTAATATATCTATCATGGCATTGACAATTGCTCTTCCTTCCATTGGATTGGTGGTTTTTGCCAATTCGTCAATCAAAACAAGTATATTTTTTTCTTTTTTGACAGCTTGGATGATGATATTGATATTTTTCATTTCTGCAGCAAATGAGGATAGCCCTTGCAGGGCATCTTGACCGTCTTCCATAGAAAAAAGAATATCTTTCACCAAAACTATATCTGCCTGAACCGCTGGAACAAAAAAGCCAAATTGGCACATGTATTGTGCAAGGGCTATAGTTTTCAAAAGTACTGTTTTTCCTCCCATATTGATGCCGGTAATCAAATT
>DBXJ01000022.1 GCA_002309475.1 Bacteroidales bacterium UBA1215 | reverse complement strand
CTTTTGCAACTTTGACAGCAAAATAACTATAGGTCATCTCTAAAAACAGATAAAAATTAACAATCAAACAAAAAAGTGCTATCTTTGCAAAAAATATCAGTTGAACAAATTTCATTTGAGACTTGAAAGTGGCAATAAGACAAAAATAAATTTTTATTATGGATACAATAGGAAAAATTATTATGCCAGTATGGGTTATTTTGATGATATTAGGTGTTTATTCAACCATTTTAGGATATACAATGAGAACAATATTATATGAACATAAGATAAAAACAAATTGCTTCAGCTTTTATTGGTCTTACAAATTATTTAAAGATTTTATAGAAGAAAATGAATTTAAAGATTCCGTAAGGATGGAATATATCAGGTTATATAAAAACGCAATTTGGACAAAAAGAATAGTACTTTTGGGCATTTTATGTGTTATGCTTTTTGTATTTATTTATTACTGGCTTCTATAAATAAAT
Source organism: Bacteroidales bacterium UBA1215 (assembly GCA_002309475.1). GTDB lineage: Bacteria > Bacteroidota > Bacteroidia > Bacteroidales > WCHB1-69 > UBA1205. The sequence continues at coordinate 53,530 of DBXJ01000022.1, read as the reverse complement.
GCCACAATTTTTATTCATAAAATAACTCTCTTTGCAAAATAAAAAAAGGAAAATTAGTAAAAATTAGAGGTTCCTATAGATTATAAATTATAATAAAATGATAAGTATGAATAAGATACATTTAATATTTCTCTGCTATTTTTTGGTTTGTTTTTTTGATTTACAAGGACAGGTTCTGAACGATTCCAACTATAAGGACCCGTTTGCGTTACAGCCAGGCTTGCGTGAACATTATAATTTGTCTTTTTTGATAAACGAAGACACATTATATTGTTTTGAAATCATAGACGTGTTCAAACGGAAAGAGGGTCGGATTATCAAGTCTTGTACCATCATAGATTCACTGTTTGTGCATGCGTATATCCTTGTTCCAAATGAAAAATGGGGTGATTTTCATATGAAAAGGGGAGAAAAGTACAAGATGTCTGTAAGAAGATATTTTTTTATGCCTGAGATGTCCGCATACTATAAATATTTCATAGGGGAATATTATGCTGTTTCAGATGTTGTTACAGGAAATATAACATGGCCATTTTCTAGAAACGGTGTGTTTTCATACCTTTTTGTCATTTCACCGGAGGAGAATGTTCGGCAGGAATTTTTGGAAAATGTCACATACAAATCTGCATTGCATGATTGCCTGCGTCCTTTTGTGTCGTATCTCACGTATGGTGCAGATGAGTTTGTATTCGATTACTTGGATACTTTATCGATGAAAAAATGCTTTCAACGTTATGGTTGCGTTATTTCAGAAATGGTAATGGGGGTTTGGCTAACGGAAAAGAAAAGACTTGATCAACCTAAATCAGCCATTGTGCAACAAAAAGGGTATTGGGAAAACAAAAAAAATTCCTTTGAAGATTTCTTTCATGATGTTCAGCAAACGTATGGTTTACCAATTAAACGTTCAGAAGCAGATTCGCTTTTTTACATAGATAGCCTTTATGCAAAGTTACTATATTATGGACCACGCGATATATATACTTTTCAGGTTTTTTGGAAAGAGAGGAAAACGGGGAAAAAGTTTGTGGCGGTAGTCAATCTACAATTCAAACAAAACCGATTTAAAATAATAGGTATTAATAAACCACATGAAGGATATAAGCGTTTAAATCAGGATTCTTTTCAAGGTGTGGATTATGTCAGAATGTTGGGATACAAACTATAGACTAATTTTTTATTTCAACAAAAAAGTGATATCTTTGCAAAATGAAAAGAGGAACCAACGGCAAAGATAAAAGATAAAAATCTGAGATTATCTAATCTTCATTCGCTGATATAAATATGTTCTTTGGCTCTTGTTACTGCAGTATAGAGCCAACGATAATACATAAGAGATTTTGTTTGCTCGCTATTTTTCCACGGCAGCAAAAACACTTTGTCCCATTGCCCGCCTTGTGTTTTATGACACGTTTGAGCATAAGCGAATTTTATTTGTAAAGCATTGTAATAAGGATCTTTTTTGATAGCTGCCAATCTTTCTTTTTTATTGGTGATATGCATATAGTCGGCTTCAATATTGGCAAACAACTCTTGACTGCTTTCTTCATTGATAGCCGCTTCCTCTGCATACAAAGTATCCAACAAAACTTTGGCATCTACTATATCACAATCATAATCTGCCAGTCGAAGATATATGTCTGCAAAATGAAATCCATACACTTCCTCCATATTTCTGACAGACATAATTTCCATGATATCTCCATTGGCAATAAATGGTGTGGAAGAATTTTCCGGTAGCCAAAAATAATTGTTTTTTACACTCATCACATAATCACCGGCATCTAATTGTTGTTCAAAAAACAGTATTCTATTTCTAATGGTGGCATTGAGCAAATTGGCTTGCTTGTTGCTTTTGGTAATACACACAACACCTTCACCACTATAATGAGCATAGGCGGTCTGCAATTCTTCCATTATATCCACTGCATTCAACACTTCAACATCTTTAGTTTGATGTTCTGCAAAATTGTATTCCTCAAATTGATTGTTTTGAATAGCATGACGTATTTCGGTGGCATTTTTCAAAATACCGCTCTCTTCCGTTTGACGTAAAACTTCTGTTAGCTCTACTTCAAATATAGTTTTGCCAAACCGTGCTTTTAAATAATCTTTTTCTATGGCAGGACTATAATCCATGCCGACAGGCGGCAATTGGGCATGATCACCTATTAGTATCAAAAAGCAATTGTCACCGCTTTCTACATATTGAAACAAATCCTCCAAAAGGCTATGATGCTCAAAAGATGATTGTGATTGAGAATATTGTTCATCATAAATCATAGAGGCCTCGTCAACAAAAAATATGGCTTTCCGATGCTTATTTTTCTTGACTGTCAAACGATTGCCAAGCGTATTACGTTCTACATAATAAATTTCTTTATGAATAGTGTAGGCCGGATGATGTGCATAATGGCTCATTACTTTAGCCGCCCTTCCTGTCGGGGACAACAAGACTACTTCTACACCTATTTTTTGAAACAAATTGACCAAAATGCCCACCAAAGTGGTTTTACCCGTACCGGCATAACCTTTGAGCAACATCAAACTATTTTTTTGCCGGCTGGATAAATAATCCAATAAACAATCTACAGCAACAGACTGCCCTTGGGTCAACTTCATGGAGGTTGACTGTTTCAACAAATTGATAAAATCACCTTTGGTCACACAATAGCTATTGATTCAACAAAATATGCAAGCAAACTTCCAAAGATTTTTTCCAATACGGAATTTCTTTTGCAAAATAATTTTTATATTTTGATTTGTCAAAAACACTATAATTTGGACGATTTGCCAAAACTTTATACTGCGATGACAAGATAGGCAAGACTTTGCATTTCAAAGCACTAAGTTCCATAATTGTAGTAGCAAAATCATACCAGGATATGGCACCTTCATTGGAGAAATGGAAAATTTCTTGTCCTGGAATTTGCTCTTTGTTATCCACGATTGTCATAATTGCTTCTGCCAAGTCACCGGCATAAGTCGGAGTTCCTATCTGATCGAAAACAACTGTTAGAAGTTCTTTTTCTTTCCCAAATCGCAACATTGTTTTTACAAAATTGTTGCCATATTCACTATACAACCAGGCCGTTCTCACAATAGCACCTTTGCAACCACTATCAGTGAATGCCTGCTCTCCCGCCAATTTTGTACTTCCATATATTGATATCGGACCAGTTGTATCATTCTCTGTATAAGGTTGGCAAGCACGCCCGTCAAACACATAATCGGTGGAAACATGTACAAAAAAACTATTGTATTTAGTTGCCGTCCGAGCTAAAATTTCCACTGCTTTGTGATTGATTTTATCTGCTAACTCCGGTTCTGTTTCAGCTTTGTCCACTGCTGTATATGCAGCACAATTTATCATCACCTCCGGTTGTTGTTGTTGAATAAAATCATTCACCGCCGATGGATTGGTAATATCCAACTCCTCTATATCTGTAAATATAAATTGATGTTTTGCACAATTTGCCGAATAATCGCGTAACTTACGACCTAACTGACCATTAGCTCCAAAAACTACTATCTTCATCTTTTTTATTTTATATTCAACAATTCTTTAAGCAGTTGTTTTTCATCTGCTTGTAAAAAATTTTCTTCATTCCATTTTTGCAATTCCTGCTGCAAGGAAATATTCTTATATTGCTGATATTGTTGTGTTTTTTCAAAAAATGCTAACAAAAACGGCAATACATCATATTTTTTCATGCTGTTAACCAACGACAAACATACTTCACTAATCGTTCCAACACATTCAAAAGGTTTGGTTGGTTTCATGCCGCACAATTCCTTTAGCGTTTCCAAGAGAGACTCATTTTCAAACAAATCGCTTCCATAAATTGTCTTCAAAGTTGAAATATCAATAAAGGGCGATAAAATAGTGAAAGTAAACAAACATTTTGCACAATTTCCACACCAAACATTTGTCTTGCTACCGACATTACAACTTTTAAATGAAGGAAAATAAGACGGATTTTTAGCAAACAAATAAGCAATCTGCAATTCCGTCAAAGGACGTAAAAAGCTATAATAATTCAACTTATCGTTGATATATTTAGCAATATAATTTCTAAAATCGCTTTCAAATTCCAGAGATTTAGAATATTGATGATTTACATCAGAACCAATCACGGTGGCTTCATTAGCGGAATTTTCATTGGACAAAGCCACGTTTTTTCTGCCGCTCAAACATGCCAGCAACATAGTATAAAATGCCAACATAGCAGAAAACGGCGTATGCCCGTTTAAATATCCTTGTGCATTCAATGTCAACAGATTCGGACAAATAGTACGTTTAATTTCCATAAAATTGTTGTCAAAGCCTGCTGTTTTGGCACAATCAACTGTTGCCCCACGCGGATTGATAATCATTGGCATAACATCTTTTTTATTGCGTAAAGCCTCCAAAGTGACTACAGAATCCTTTCCTCCTCCTATCGGCACAATCGTTTTGTCGTATAAATCCACATCTATCAAAGGCACTTCTCTATCTTCTGCCTCTATTTCCACAAAATGATCTATTGTAGTATGAATATTATTGACAAAGAAAAACTCACCTAAGCCATTGAAATATAACTTCTTCCAAAAATCAATAGATGCTTTCGGCAAGGAATTGGCTTTTATAAGTATTTTCGGCGAACAAACCGATTTCCAATAACTAATCAATTCTATCATGCCGATATGAAAGAACAAAGTATCCAAATCCGATAATGAATGATGAGCAAAGAAATTAGCAAAATCGGGATGATATTTGATAATAGATTGCGGTTCAAACACAATATCATCTCCAACCAAAAAACGAAATTGCAAATAGATATCTTGCCCCACCTGTTTGTATTGATAACTATCGTAGGTAAAAATAGGATAACGCTGCCTAAAATGTTCAAATTTTTCTCTATTATCTTGCATGCCTTTGAAATAATTTGCAAGTTTACCACAAAATTTAGACAATTGCCACTCTTTTAGCATTCTTTTTTCAACAATCTTTTATTCACTTTTTTTTGCCGAATTGAATGTTTTTTATAATTACTTTTGCAAAATAAGCAATTTATATTATTGATTATCATAAAAATAAATTTTATTTAGGTAAAAAAATGACATGTAAGTTTTTTAATACAAAAATTATATGTATTTTTGCAAACCTAAATGCGACAAATGATGTATTGTAGTCCTCACAAAAAATCGGACAGATTAAAAATAGACAAAAATCCTATTTTTATAACACTCAAGGGAGGTGATATTGTCAAGAAATTGCAGTGATGGCTCAAGAATTCGATAACAAACCAAACAAATCAAAGGAAGAATAATGAAAAAGTTATTACTAATTTGTATATTGATTTCAAGCACTTATGTGTTATTTTCACAATATGTGTACTTTGGTTATCCCAATAGCAATGTATCATTAAGAAAAGGAGACATTATTGTTGTAAATATACCATCGTTTTATTTGACAGGATATCATTTTGTACAGGGAACTCAATTGGACAATCTTGCACAATTTTTGAAAAATAATGACTCATTGTCATTTCGTATTGATATATATTTTTGTTTAGGAAGATATAATGACACATTATGGTGTATAGATATATCTGATAAATTAAAAGAACATCTGTGTATAGAACTGCAAAATAGAATTCCTCACCAAAATAATTATAATATTAAAAGCAGAGGTCTTGAAAATCCTATTTATAATAAAAATAAAGATTCTGAAAAAAGTCGAGAGGAAATAATAAAATATGAACTACTATAATACTCGTTTAGAAATTATTGTTGAATAAATTTGCATTTGTAACTTGAACGTGGCAAAATAAAAAAAACTCAAGAAAATGAAAAATAGAATTACACCTGAAAGAATCAGTCATTTAAATGCCAATGAAATATTTGTTTTTGGCAGTAACCTTTCCGGCAGCCATGGTGGCGGAGCTGCCAGAATTGCAGTGGAGCAATTTGGTGCAATATGGGGACAAGGTGTCGGCCTGCAAGGTCAGTGTTATGCCATACCCACTATGCAAGGCGGCGTAGAAACTATCAAACCCTATGTGGACGAATTTATTGCATTCGCACAACAACATCAAGAATTTGATTTTTTAGTCACTCGCATCGGCTGTGGCATTGCCGGATTTCAAGATGCGGAAATCGCACCGCTTTTTGCCGATTGTGTTAATTTAGGAAACGTAGCCTTACCTAATTCTTTTTGGAAAATATTGAAATAAAACACCTTATAAAACGAACCATGAACGATAAAATCTTATTAAATCATCAGAGAAAAGCTTTAGGAATTTTATGTGCCTTGTTGGCACCTTTATGTCTCGGGTTTGGTTTATTCGGTTTAAATACCAACGCAGAACATTGGTGGTATTCCATTAGTGCCACCTACTATGCCAATAGCAAAATGTTTTTAATCGGCTTGCTATTCACTATCTTTATATATTTTTTAAGTTACAAAGGTTACGATTTATTGGACAGAATTTCGACAATAGTAGCTGCTATCGCTTCAATCATGATAGTTGCATTTCCTTGCGAATGTCCGGGAGCAGGCGAATTGGTAGGTATTTTCAATATTCCTGTAAACATTAGTGCTATCGTCCATAACATAAGTGCTGCTATTTTATTTACCGATTTTGCATTTATGATATGTTTTGCATTTACCAAGACAAACGGAGAAATGACAAAAGAAAAGAAAACTCGTAATACCATTTACTATGTTTGCGCAGGCATTATTGTCTTGTTTGAAATCTGGCAACTCATTACAGCATTGATCGACTTTTTTGAAGGATATTGGACTATTATCAACGAATTTATTATGCTGTTGGCATTTAGTTTTGCATGGCTAACCAAAGGTGGTATGTTTAAAAAATTGAATGACAAAGATGAACAAACAACAACTGTATCAATATAAATATCCGCATCCGGCAGTTACTACCGATTGTGTTTTATTTTGTTATAAAAACAAACAATTGCAAGTTTTGCTGATAAAACGTGGAAATAATCCTTACAAAGGTTGGTGGGCATTTCCGGGTGGATTTATGGATATTGACGAATCGATAGAAGAATGTGCCAAAAGAGAATTAAAGGAAGAAACCCACTTGGAAAACATCTATATGCAACAATTTCATTGCTTTGGTTCTGTAAACAGAGATCCACGAGAACGTGTTGTTACCATTGCTTTCATGGCTTTTATCCGTTCTGACGATTACAAGGTAATCGCCGATGATGATGCAAATGATGCTCGTTGGTTTTCTATTGACGAACTGCCGCCTCTTGCCTTTGACCACAAAGAAATGCTGACAATAGCACTGCAAAAGTTAAGAGAAAGAATTCACTTTGAGCCAATTGTATTTCATTTGTTAAATGAAGAATTTTCTATGAGTGAATTGCAAAATGTATATGAATGCATTCTTGACACACACTTCAATCAAGAATATTTTGCCAAAAAGATACTATCCGCCAATATTCTAATAGAAATTCCTTCACCAAGTCATGACATGAAATATGCTTTTAACAAAGAATCGTATCAACAACTCAAAGAAAAGGAAAAAGATAAAATTATAATATAAAAAATTGTTTGTCAAAATAACTGATTATTGAACCATTAAAACAAACGTGATGAAAAAGGTGTTGACATTATTACTTTCTTTATCCATGTTAACAACAATGGCTCAATCAGCTTTAATCACATTTACCGCTCCTATTGTTAAAGACACCATTCATGCTTTATCTTTTGAGGTTTATGTACAATACCATGGCAACGATTCATTAGTTTGCATGCCTGAAATGGCTTTCAAAGCCGATATTGGTGACACCAGCATTTACGATACCCTTACCATGGTCTATGACAACTACAATATTTGGAAGGTTTCGTCTCCTCAATATTATTACGGAGCAACTGTCACCTATAGCATTACCATACATCATTCGGATAGTAGTATCACATTGACAGACTCCACATTTTTGATGCCCGGAACAGACATGGATACTATCAATTTGATAGGTAATCATTCCAATTACTATTCTCCTTGCAATTTATCACATAATTATAATTGGAGCCGGCAAATTTATCTCTCCCGCGAACTCCAAACCTATTCCAAAGGAGGATTGATAACAAAAATAGCTTGGCGATATACTGATACCAACTCACACATATCTCACAATCAAGCATGCTACATGATGGCAACTGATGATTCGGTAGTTACAAAAGACTATATCAACCCTATCAACAATAATTCTATACAACAAGTATGGTCAGGAGATATCGCTTGGAACAATGGCTGGTGTGAGATTACTTTAGACTCAGCATTTTTCTTACCTGCCGATAAAAATCTAATGATTTTTTGGGAAAATCGACATGGCGAAAATTATGGTTATAACTATAAATTTTATCATCACTCCACTCCCAACAATAGTGCTGCATATAATTATAGTGATGTTAGTTTTCCCCTATCGTCCGGCAATATTACAAATTATCGTCCTGACATTCAGCTAACTATCTGCTCACAATTTGCCGCCTACCACGGCACTGATATTGGTATTGTAAAAATATTAGAACCTATCACCGAAGCATCTAACTTATGCACACCTCAATATACATCTGTAAAGGCTTGCTTAGTCAATATGGGCGACAATATCTACCATTTTGATTCCAACAATGTAACTTTCAATTTGGAAGTAAGTTCTCCTATCCATTTCGTTGCAACTAAAACCCTCCGTCTCGGCACCTTGAAATCCGGCGAAATGGATACTATTGAAATTACAAACTTATTGCCCAATCATCGTGCCGGTGCTTATAGTATGAAAATTTGGCTGCAAGACAACCAAGATTTGTATGATTTTGACGACACCATATACCATAGTTATATATCAGGGAAAATGGAACTTCCTATTGACATAGATTTTTCCAATGGCATGTCGTCTTTTTTTAAATATATGGACAACAAAGGCACTACTGATGGGTGGGTAACTATCAACGATTCTAATAGGTTTGACAAGGTAAGGCCGCTTACCGGTAACGCCATGATAAAATTTGATGGTTCAAGAGGTTCATTCACACAATTATATTCTTGCCAATTAAATTTAAATAAAACTTCAAATCCGACATTAGATTTTTGGTATTGGCATGACACCTCATCCAACACTTCTCCTTTAGATTATACCGATGTTCGTTTAACTTTAGATGGCGGACAAACCTTCACTACTTTATTTTCCATCAAGAAAAACAATGGCAAAGACATGGGATGGACACAATATACTTGCCATTTAGACAATTTTGTCAATCATTCTTGTGTGATTCTATTATTTGAATCTATGCGAATGTCATTGCCACAATTCGATGGCGAACAATATATAGACAGAATAAAATTGAACGCTGACCAAGATTTAGCCATAAACCCCATTCCTTTCCCTGATATATCCTCTTGCCATTTTACAGAACAAAAACTGAATTTGATATTAAGCAGCCTGACTGCACAAAATATTAATTTTGCCGATTATCCAACATCTCTGCAAGTAGATATCAGCGGAGCCACTACAAAAAATTATACCATTCCTTTAAGAAGTGGAACTGTTTTAGGTCTAAACGACTACATAGTAGTAATAGACAGTAATTTTGACTTTTATCCGGGCACCTACTACATTTATGCCAAAATAATGACACCCGTAGATCAAATAAGTGCTAATGACATATTATACGATACTCTCATCATTCATCCGGCTATGGATGTAACTATTTCTCAAATTACAAATAGCCATCTTTTTACAGATTGTATTGTGATAGGTACTCATGTAAACCAGACTGTCTCCGTCAAAAACAATGGAAACATCAATATGGATAGCACCATTCTTACATTAAATTTATATGACATTACAGGTAAAAAAATTGATTGTTTTTTCGATAGCATCTACTCTACCATCACCGCTGACGATAGTTTAATTTATACTTTTGCAAAACCATACCTTGTCCCCAATGATGAGATATATTCAGTAGAGGTAATTGCAAGTCAATCTTGTAATCCATCATTTAATTATTCGGATGTTATATCAGAATGTGTTGACCAAAACGATGTGGCTGTTACAGATATCCTATACCCGTTAAACGACAATGCATGCCACAATGTTGGCGAAAATATAAAAGCAAAAGTAAGAGTTCTCAACCGTCATCCTTATGAAAATGCACAAGGTATAGTATTGCATGTAGTTACAAAAACGGAAAATAGTACCATTACCCATTGGACAGAAACTTTAAATGACATTGCCTCCAACTCTTATTTAGACTTTGAAGTACCCAAAAGTTTCAAAATTCCCAACAACGCATATTTTACTATCACCGCCTTTATCAACACGATAGATGCTAATCCTGACAATGACACACTATCTTTGACCAAATGCACCGACTTGGACATTGACGAAGACAATTGTCCTATACTTTCATTAAGTCAAAATATTCCCAATCCGGCCTATTCGCAAACGAAAGTTGACTACAATGTTCCTGAAAGCGGAACAGTTGTTTTCACCATTACCAATATTACAGGACAAATTCTTTATCAAACATCACAAGAGGCAATCGCCGGAAAAAATTGCATATTCTTAAATATTGAAAACTTATCTGCCGGCATATATTTTTATACAATGCTCTTCAATGGGCAACAAATCACTAAGAAAATGACTATAAAAAATAACAATCATGATACCAGATTATTTTAAACATCAAGAAGGTTCCATCACCATTTGTAATAAAGATGGCATAATTATTTACATGAATGACAAATCAATAGCGACTTTTGGCAACAAGATTGGACAAAGTTTGTTTCCTTGCCATTCAGAAAAATCTATAGAAAAAATTCATGCCTTACTTCAAGGAGGTAGCAACGCCTACACGATTGAAAAAAACGGCTTAAAGAAAATCATCTATCAAACTCCATGGAAAGATGACAATGGTGAAATCGGTGGTTTGATAGAATATTCTTTTGTAATTCCTTTTGACATGCCACACCATATCAGATAATGAAACGCACAATTTTTCTGCTATCTATTATTTTTTTGAATTTATATTCTTGCAGACCGCCAAAGCCTGAAGAAAAATTTTGTGCCACACCCTATCAGTTGGAGATACCTCGCTATTTTCCGACTTTGCTCAATCAACCTGATGACAACCCGCTTACCATAGAAGGTGTGAAGTTGGGTAGATATTTATTCTACGATAGCAGACTTCGCGGATATGCCGGCAACAATCCTGATTCAATGATGTGTTGTGCATCTTGCCATATACAAGCCAACGCTTTTGAATGCGGCCTCAATCATCCGAAATACATTGACGGAAAAACATTCGGCATCGACGGGAAACCTACACCGCATGCCATGATGCCATTGTGTAATTTGATTTTCAACAATAATGGTTATTTTTGGAACGGCATGATTTACAATACAAATCCCAACCCTCTTTATTGCAATTTGGAAGACATTGTCAGAATGGGTATTGAAGCAGAACATGAAATGAATTCCTCTATGGATCGATGTATCGCCACCTTGAAAACTATTGATATGTATCCACCACTATTCAAAGCGGCTTTTGGAACAGATGATATCACTGCCGAAAGGGTGGAAAAAGCCATTGCTCAATTTATCCGCACTTTGATTTCTTCTAATTCTCGTTTTGACCAATATATTAGAGGCGAGATACAGCTAACTGACGATGAATTAGCTGGATATGTACTATTTTGCACAGAAGAAGGTGCCGATTGCTTCCATTGTCATGGAAGTGAAGGCAATTTGCTGATGACTACCAACCAATACTACAACAATGGTTTAGACAGTATTTTCACCGACAATCGAGATAGATATGCCGTAACAGGAAAAGAATCAGACAAAGGTGCTTATAGGGCACCTTCCTTAAGAAACATTGAATTGACAGCACCCTACATGCACGATGGTCGCTACAAAACCTTAGACGAAGTAATAGATTTTTATAGCGAAGGTTTACATTATTCACCATACGTACATCCTTTGATGCATCATTTAAACGATGGCGGAATTTTGTTGACTCCAAAAGAAAAAAGTCAGTTGAAAGCATTTTTGCTTACTCTAACTGACACATCTTTTATCAACAATCCTGCTTTTTCTAAACCTCACAATTTGCCCTAGCCTTCAGCAAATAAATGCCAATACCACAATGCAGGCAATTCTTTTTATTGCAATAATTTTGATATAATTCTATCAAAGCCTGAGAATGCAAAGCATTCTTGACATGAGAATGAATGGCCTGATATTTTCTTACTATCGTATTCTCTTCTGCCGGCATACTTTCCAACAATTCCAAAACTTTGTTCTTTTTATCCACTTGCTCCATCCAAGTGGCATAAGCATAAACAAAAGGAAGTATTGTATTGATGATAAGTGAATAAATTGCCTGCTTGCCCAATTTTTTCTCTTGTTTTTTAGCAACTACGTCAAATTGATAATGTGTATCCCAATATGAAGATGCTTTAACAGAAAGAATATCCACCAATTCTTTCACATGATTTGCTTCCATCACTTCGGAAAACAAATTATGCGATTGGCACATCAAATTAGCCAATTGCGACAATCTAATTGTCGGAAAACCTGACGGATACATTTTTGCAAACTTCCATGTTGCCACCGTGCAAGGTGCTGACAGATTATATTTTCGTTTTAGAAAGTTATACTCTTTTTGCAACATTTTTGGATATTCGTCATTATAATCAGGTTCCAACAAACCTGCTTGTCCGAAAAACATTGCCTCAATTTGCAGACAACTATCATGTTGTTTGGCAATGACACTTAATGGCAAAGATTGTGCTATCATTTGCATCGGCAAGGCATTGATTTTAAAGCCAAAAGCCTTCGCCAACAATTCATAAAAAACTTGTTCTTTATTGTTTACTGTTTGTTCTAAATATCTATTGATATCTTCCGTTCGCCTGTCTAATCGATTTACCACCATTCTATCCAGCCAAGTTACTAAACGAAATTGATCAATATCAGCTAAACTTTTTTCACATATAATAGGACAACCTTTTTCTATATATCTTCTATAATCACTTTCCAACGATTTGTTTATCAGCGTATTCAATTCAAATACACGCAAAACTTCTCCTTTGGAATTTTTTACATCTACATCATGTTCATAAACAACATGCAGCACTACATTATCGTAGGCCGAATCTCCCGAATGCCCGTGCTTAAGCCAATCGGAAGATTTTTTATGAATTTCTATGCTGCCAATCCATAAAACATTGTTGATTTTTATTTTTGCATTGAAAAAATCCGGACCGCTATCTAAGTTTTCTTCTCCCACTGATACAATTTCCAACTTTTCACCTGTCACCAAGTGATAGTCAGTCAATGGAAAAACTCTGTTTTTCCAAATATATTGTAGCAGTTTTTCTTCCATTGCTTACAATTGCTTGTAGAAATTAGTCGAATTGGCTTGTGAAGTGCATGTAATCACTAAATCGTTGATACATACATACTTTGGCATAGATACCAAATATCCCACCACATCTGCAATATCTTCTGCATACAAAGGTTTATAACCTTTATAAACATTATCTGCCGCATTTTTATCACCTTTGAAACGGACAAGTGAAAATTCCGTATCAGCAGCTCCCGGACAAATTTGGCTCACTTTGATACCGTATGGCAACATATCCACCCGCATGGCTTTGCTGATAGCATCTACAGCATGCTTCGTACAACAATATACATTGCCATTAGGATAAACTTCTTTGCCGGCAACTGAACCTATATTGATAATATAGCCGGATTTTTTTGCTACCATCAAAGGCATAATAAAATGGCTGACATTCAACAAACCTTTTACATTGGTATCTATCATTCTATTCCAATCTTCAATATCGCCATTTTGAATACCTCCCAAGCCAAGTGCCAAACCGGCATTATTGACCAACACATCAATATTTTTCCATTCTTCAGGCAAATTTTCTATAGCTTGTTTTACGGCTTCATAATCACGAACATCGTATTGAGAAACCAATACTTTTATTTGATATTCTTGCTGCAATGTTGCTGCCAATTCTTCCAAACGTTCTTTTCTACGACCTGTAATAACTAAATCGTATTTCAACTGAGCTAATTTTCTTGCAATTGCTTTACCAAAGCCACTTGTGGCACCTGTTATATATGCTATCATAATTTTATTTTTTTTAGTCTGCTCTATTTTTATAAAATACTATGGTAATTGCATTGGTTACAATGGCAAAAATGGTCATTCCTAACAAATAAAAACGCATATCTACCAATGAACTTCCTTTTAGAATAATACTTTTCAAAATGACTATAAAATGAGCGATTGGATTTACCAGATTCATAATCTGAGCCCATTGCGGCATACTTTCCAATGGTGTAAACAAACCACTCAACAATATAAATACTATAAAGAAAAATATCATTACAAACATGGACTGCACTTGATTTTCAGCGAAAATACTCACCATAAATCCCAATCCCAACATTGCCAATAGAAATATGGCTGTTATCAACATCAAAGCGGACAAAGAACCTTGAATGTGAATACCAAACACGAATATCATTATCCAAATGCCGATAAAAAATTCCAACATGCCTATCACCCAAAACGGAAACATTTTTCCAATGAAGAATTGTGTTTTGGTAATCGGAGTAATATTTATCTGTTCTATGGTACCTATCTCCTTTTCTCTAACAATATTCAATGTGGAAAGCATAGCTCCTATCATACTGACCAAGACGGCTAAAATTCCCGGAACAAAAGCTTTTTTATAATCCATTTTGTTGTTAAACCACCTCGATACTGTCAGTTCCGCTTTGTTGGCAGCCACTGACTGACTATTATTTTGTAACGATTGTTTGAAATAATCCCCAAGAAACTGCTGCAAATAGGCAACACCTATGGCAGCCTTCATACTATTGACAGCATTGGCAGTGATTCCGATTGTCGGCTGTTGTTGGCGATATACATTCACTTCAAAATTAGGTGGAATTTCTATCATAATATCCACTTTGTTTTTTTTCATGGCCAATTCACCAAATTGCTGACTGGGAACATTGTTTACCAATCTGAAATATTTT
This sequence comes from Bacteroidales bacterium UBA1215, assembly GCA_002309475.1. Lineage (GTDB taxonomy): Bacteria > Bacteroidota > Bacteroidia > Bacteroidales > WCHB1-69 > UBA1205. The sequence goes on along the minus strand of DBXJ01000022.1, from coordinate 38,446 downwards.
GTGGCTGCCAAAGTATTGGTTAAATCTCTTGTCAAAGATGATTGGTCGTAGTCAACCACTGCCACATTTAAATATTTTATCTCCATATCTGCCGCAAAAGGAAATACCAACAATTCTGCCAATGGCAACAATGTTACCAATTTCCATAGCACCGGGTTACGGAAGATTTGCAAGAACTCCTTTTTTATCAGTATGAGAATGGTACGCATTTTATGAAAAAAATTCGAGCCTTTTACCGACTCGAACTTTATATTTAAATAATTGTAACTACTATTTATATTCTTTTGGAGCGGTTCCATTCAATACTTCATTGGCACACATAGCCAATGCAAGCATTTCATTTTCACCTTTATAGATTTTTACCGGAGCAATCCAATCGATTCTTTCTATTATTTTTTTCATCCATGGCTTGCTATAGGCTATACCGCCTGTCAACAAGATAGCATCAACTTTGCCGGCTACTACTGCTGCCAAACGACTGATTTCCAATGATACTTGATAGCAGAATGCTTCCACCAACAATTGACTCTTTGGGTCGCCTGCCAATGCATCGGTTTCCACCTTCAAGGAATCGTTGGTACCTAAATATGCTACAAAGCCACCTTCAGCAGTAATCATCTTTTTGATTTTTTCTTTTGTATAATCACCACTGAAGCAAACATCTATCAATTTGCTGGCATTGATAGAACCGGAACGGGTTGGAGAAAATGCCCCCAATCCACACAAAGCACGATTTACTTCCACTGTTCTGCCGTGGTTGTGCATGCCGACCGATACGCCACCGCCAAGGTGTGCAATAATCAAATTCAAATCTTCGTATTTTTTCCCTATTTCACGAGCATACAATTTTGCTGTCATTTTTTGGTTGAGGCAATGCCAAATTACACCCTCTTTTGCAGGATCCATATCAAATACCGGATGTCCGGTGATTTTTGCAAAATCCGGACGTTCGTCAACAATACCCGGATCGGCAATATATGCATCTTTCAAACCGAAATCTTTTGCAATACTGTCGGCGATTAACGCACCCAAATTGCAAGCATGCTTGCCTTGAATACCTTCATGACATTCTTGCTTCATCAATTCGTTGACTCTATATGTTCCTGATTCACAAGGACGGGTTAAACCTCCACGACCTATCACTATGGCAACATCGTGTCTGCCAACTCCGTGTTTATCCAACATTTCCAAAATTGCTTGTTTGCGATAGTCGAATTGATCAGCTACTTCTGCAAATTTTTGAATTTCTTCTAATGGATGACTGATATTTTCTGTAAAAACTTCCTGTTCGCCTTCATAAACTGATACTTTTGTAGAAGTTGCTCCAGGATTGATTGCTAATATTATATTTTTTGCCATTATATTATTTTTTTATTCTTTGTTTGATAAAATTGTTATTCCTATTCAATTTGCAAAGATACAAAAAAAATAAATAATTTACGTTCTTTTTTTGAAAAATTTATCATGATTATTCAACATTTTTTTCTTGTTGAAATCCATGCCGAAATCATTACTCAAACGATTGCATATCAACCATTTGTTTATAGACACCACCTTTATTAATCAAATCTTTGTGCGACCCTTTTTCAACAACTTTTCCTCCTTCAAGCACATATATTTCGTCTGCATTGACAATTGTTGACAATCTATGAGCGATAATAATACAAGTTTTTCCATCTGCAAGGTGGTCTATCGACGTTTGCACCATTCGTTCGGTTTGAACATCCAAAGCCGATGTGGCTTCATCTAATATTAAAATAGGCGGATTTTTCAACAAAGCTCGGGCAATACTTATCCTTTGCTGTTGTCCACCGGACAATTTGGCACCTCTATCGCCAACGTTGGTTTGATAAGCATCTTCAAATTCTTTGATAAACAACTCTGCATTGGCTACTTGAGCCGCCTTGTAAACATCTTGTTCACTTACATTCTTTTGCCCCAAAAGAATATTATTATATATGCTGTCATTGAACAAAATACTTTCTTGCGAAACCACTCCGAACAAGGACAACAAACTGCCTATTTGAATATCGTTGATATTTATACCGTCAATAGTAATTTTTCCGGAAGAAACATCATAAAAACGCAATAAAAGACTGACAATAGTTGTTTTTCCGGCACCGGACATGCCGCAAATAGCGATTTTTTTACCTTTGGGAATGCATATATTTACACCTTGCAAAACAGGTTTTTCGCCATACGAAAAACTGACATCAGTAAATAGAATTTCCTTTTCAAAACTATCTTTTTCGATGGCAATTCCGGTTTGGCATTGTTCCGTTTCATTCAGCAATGTTTCAATTCTATCCACTGAAGCATATCCTTTTTTCAAGTTGGCAGTTGCATCTGCCACCGATTTTACTGGATTGATAATTTGTGTAAACATGGCAATATATGCCACAAATAATTCCGGCAACATTCCCTTTGTTGACAGCACCATTACACTGCCAAACAACAAAATACACACCACTATCACCATTCCCATAAATTCTCCGAATGGAGACGACAAATCCCGTTTACGGGAAACTTTGATATAGGTTTTGGTATATTGATCGTTGATGCGTCTGAAATAATTATTCATAAAACCAATAGCATTGAATGCCTTTATCACCCTCAATGCATAGATACCTTCTTCGGTAACACCTGTCATTTCAGCTTGATAGGATTTAGCTTGAGCGGATTTTGACTTCAATTTTCGTTGAATGCCACTAATTGCCAAACCCGACAACGGCAACAACACTAAAACAAATATTGTCAAATGAGTACTGGTAAAAAACAATGCCAACAAATACATCACTATCATCAAAGGATAATTGAGTAAAGACTGCAAAGGATCCAACAAGGAATTATCAATCTCTTGAACATCGTTGATTACCAATGAAATAATATCCCCTTTTTTGTGAGTTGACAAATAGGAAAATGGTAAATTTAATATCTTTTTGTATGCTTTGTTTCTATAATCTTCTATAATTGAGGTTCTCACCGGCACATATACACATATTGCCAAATAAGAAAACAATTTACACAAAAAGAACATGAGAAACACAATTAACAGCATGATTATCAAAGCAACGACAACGCCATGACCCGCCACCAAAATAGACAAATAGTATTTTACCATCGACAATAAAGAATCGGAAGAAAATACAAGCACAGGTTTCTCCATGTTTGCATCCACCTGATTAAATATCAATGATAAAAAAGGTGCCAGAAAAGTCACCGAAAACAAGGAAAAAATTGTTGCAAGCATATTAAAAAAAGAAACTACACACAATTTGAATGTATGCAGTTTTAATAAACCCAACAACTTCTTAATATCCTTCATCAATCTTGTTTTAGGACAAATTGTTCTCCGTTAAAAACATATACCACCTGCGTGGTTACCTTTGACTGCTCTTTTACTCTATATGTTAATTGGTTGGTTTTATAATTAAAACTACAAGCCACATCCACTTCCGCAGGGTGCAACATGATATAATTTTTTTCTCCCGATTCGAAACACTCATAATCAAATATAAGCGAGTCATTCAATACTTGCAAAACGGTAGATCCTTTATAAAACGATTTTTTACTAACAGCACCTTCCATATTCACTAAATACAAATTGCCGTCATTTTTATGATTTAATTTGTAAATTGAAACAGGCACACCGGTAGTGAAATTATTTTTCAAACTATCGGGCAAAAATCCACAAAATTGCACTTTCAATGCCTTATCTTGTGTTAAATATTGAATAACATTCATATTGGAGGCTATGCCAACACCGATGTTTTCATTCCAAGAATAAATATTCATGGATTTGTCAGCGGATGAAACCACTTTCAACAATTTATGTTTCAAAGGAGCGTATATTGTTTTTCTGTCGGAGAGAATACTTTGCATATAATGTACTACCATATAATTCAAAGAATCCACACAATTATAAATATTCTCGTGTTCCATACTACTCAATACCTGCAAAGTATCCAACATGGCATACAATACTTTTTCCTTTTCTGCCAAAGTTTTTTCCGGAATTTCGTATCTTGCTATCATTTTTCTAATAGCCAAGGGATTGTTATCTGAAAGTGATACAATATCTATTCCCGAAGAATCTTCTTTAATGATAGAATAGGTTTCAATCGGGTCATCTAGCCAATTTTCGTCATCTTCCACTACTGCTCGACTGCTACAACTAAGCAATAAGAGAATACTGACAAAAACGAGACCCAAGATTCGCTTCTCAATCATTGATATAAGTATTTGTTTTCTTATTTTTTATTGCCCATAATAGAGGCAATTGCCAAAATCAATCCTAAGGCTATACCCAACAATGCTGCAAACAACACTTGAAAATCTTTTGGCAGGCAGAATGTAAGTGTATGAGCAGGAATCCAGAACAATGGAACGGTTTTTTTGAAAACAAAATTCCATTGTACATCCCAATTGATTTTTGACAAACCTTCTGCACAACGCATAGGTTTTGCCAAACATTTCAATTGTCCATTGTTATTTGCAATATGTATGTCAAACAATTTATGAAGGGTCATAAAAACAGGAGCAAAACTGGTATTCATCATCACACTGATACAAAAAGCTCCTACCAACTTCATAATTGTAAAATTACCTTGCATGGCATTTGTTATATCGTGACCGCCTATCAACCTATCTACAATTATTGGTACACCCGAGGAGAAAACATTCATCGCCAATGCTATCCACATTCCTAAAAATCCCCATACGATTGCCTTGGCTGCTACACCGAAATTTTTGTTGTAATACTCACCTGTTTTTATTCTCATGGCCAACATTTCTCCAAATGTGGACAAAAGAGCAAATTTTACAAATGCCATCAAATACGGATTTGAACGATTGACATTTAAATAAGCATTATACAATGGATGAAAAATAAAAAACGGTGCAAAAAACAAAACTACAATTAATATGACTAAAAAATCTTTCTTTTTCATGTCGCTCTTATTCTACTGTTACTGATTTTGCTAAATTTCTGGGTCTGTCCACATCTCTTCCACACATCACTGCAGCATGATATGCTAACAATTGCAATGGAATACTTGTCAATATAGGTGTAAAAAGTTCTTCTGTTTTTGGTATTTCTATTACATAATCTGACAAAGCCGCCACATCTTTATCTCCTTCGGTGACAATAGAAATTATTTTGCCTTTTCTTGCTTTTACTTCTTGAATATTGCTGACAACTTTTTCGTATGTGGCCGAATTGACAGCGATGACAATAACAGGCATATTTTCATCTATCAATGCAATAGGACCGTGCTTCATTTCTGCTGCCGGATAGCCTTCTGCATGAATATAAGAAATTTCCTTCAATTTTAAAGCACCTTCCAAGGCTACGGGATAGTTGTAATTTCTACCTAAATAAAGGGCGTTGGTATGGTCTTTTATATAAGAGGCTATTTCTTTTACCTTCTCATCCGACTGCAATATTTGTTTCACTTGATCGGGAATTTTTTCCAAGGCTTCCACCATACGTACATATTGTTTTTTCGGGATTTTCTTCTTCTTGTCGGCCAAACACAATGCCATCAATGCCAACACCGTTACTTGTGCGGTAAAGGCTTTTGTCGATGCCACACCGATTTCCGGACCTGCATGCGTATATGAACCTGCATCTGTTGCACGTGCTATAGAAGAACCTACTACATTGCAAATACCCAATACAGTGGCACCTTTTTTCTTTGACAATTCTATGGCTGCCAAAGTATCTGCAGTTTCTCCTGACTGAGAAATGGCTATCACGACATCGTCTTCATAGATGACAGGATTTCTGTATCTGAATTCTGATGCATATTCCACTTCCACGGGAATTCGCAACAAATCTTCAAACAAATGTTCTCCTACCAACCCTGCATGATACGATGTTCCGCATGCCACTATCACTATTCTTCGTGCATTCAAAAGACGGTCTTCGTATTCCACAATACCGCCTAAAGATACCACATCTTTTTTCAAATTCAAACGACCACGCATACTATCGGCGATAGAACGCGGTTGTTCGTAGATTTCTTTTAACATAAAATGTGGATAGCCGCCTTTTTCCAATTCTTCCAAACTCAATTGCAACTTCTCGGCATAGTGAGATACTTTTTTGTTTTTTATTGTCTTCACTTGCAAATCGTTGCCGGGGGTCAATACAGCTATTTCTTCGTCGTTTAAATAGACTACTTTGTTGGTATATTCTATCAAAGCCGCTCCATCTGAAGCCACATAATATTCATTTTTGCCGAAACCGATAATAACAGGACTGCCTTTTTTTGCCACTATCAATGTGTCGGGTTCATCGGATGAAACTACAATAATACCGTATGTGCCGACCACTTGTGAAAGAGCCACTCGCACTGCCTCTGCCAATGGTAAATTTTCATTTTTCTTTACATCTTCTATTAAATGAATCAATACTTCCGTATCTGTCTCACTATTAAAGATATATCCATTTTTCTCCAAAGCCACCTTCAAAGTGAGATGATTTTCAATAATACCATTGTGTATCAAGGCTATTTTTTTATCGGAAGAAAAATGAGGGTGGGCATTTTGATCGTTTGGTTCACCATGTGTTGCCCAACGTGTATGTGCAATACCGCAAGTGCCTGTTACATCTTTATCTTTACAAAATTCTTCCAAGTCGCTTACCCGCCCATGGCATTTATGTATATTGATTTCGTTTTCTTTTACAATTGCCACGCCTGCACTATCATAACCTCTATATTCCATGCGATACAATCCCTTTATCAAAACCGGGAATGCCTCTTTATTTCCAACATATCCAACTATTCCACACATAGTCTATCTATTATCGTTTATTTTTGTTCTATTTCTGTATAATACATTTCCAATCTCATTCGTTTGCTACTTAAACTAGCCGGATTGGTTCCATAAAATACTACTCTGTTCATACGGGTAGCCGCGGCTGTAAGAATCAAACTGACATCGTTGGCTGTACTTGTTCCTTCTATCAAATATTGAAGATGTTTTGTTACTCTAATTCTATATTCGTCTTTTTTTGAGTCGTATGCCCCACCTAAATAGACATAATAGTCTGCCACATACGTGGGTTTCATGGTGGTGGAATCCAGTCTGGTAAGATACACCGATGATGGTATGCCATATTGTGTGGTATCGGTATTATTCATTCTTGTCATCACCAATTCAGCACGATGAACGATAATTTTCTTTCCTTCAAATTGCTGTTTGATATTCGGAAACGACACAATGGTTTTGACACCTAATCCCGTTTGGACATACAATTTTTCTGTTGTAGATGTATAATCTCCATGCAATTGATCTTGCAATTCCTGTTCGGCTTCTGCATAATCGTTGTGATTGATAGTTCCCACTCTCACCGATGAATCGGAAATTACCATTCTATACTTCAATGCCGTTGAAGGATCGTTGGCATCGTGATAATACATGGTTAATGCAGAATTGTCGTTCGTTAAACTTACCGACACTATACTTCCGTCACCTTGCACCAAATCTGCAACTACATACAAACCCTTAAAATATTCCAAAAAAGCAGCATTTGAGTTAAACTCATTTCCTTTCGACCGGCTGACAAATTTGTTTTCTGCAAACGATTTCTTCAATGGAATTCTAAATACAGGTGCATTGATGGAAGTATCGGTGATGGTTTTGGGTCTCGGATAAGCATCATAGGTGCCATCCACCAAATCTTCACCATCTGTTTGCAGAGAAGTATTGCTGTAATAAGTTGTTCCATATTTCAAATCTTCTTGCAATTCGTAAACATGCACTCTGAAAGGCTGCAAAGTATCCCCGTAGGGAAGCGTATATACCAATTGCAATACCAAGGAATCAACTACCGGATTGGCACCGAAATCGGCACCAAAGGTAGATAAACGACACTGGGCATAGAATCCTGCTTGCACTGTACCAAAAATAGGATCGTTTAAATATCCTAACATGTTATACATTACTCCGTTGGTAGCAATACTATCGAAATGATAAGTAGAATAGGCCTGTATAGTGGCTGTATCAAAGAATATGGTATTCAACAATTCATCGTCCGGTTGTAAATCTAATCCGGCTGAGCCTATTTCTTTTTTGCATGAAACTATTACTAAAAATAAACAAGCAGTTAAAATTATACCGCCACCTATTTTTTTCAAAACAACCATTTTAATTATTGCATTAATTGATTATATAAATCTAAATAATCATCTGCATATTGTTCTTCTCTGTGTTCAAACAAAGGTTTGCCGGTAGCTGCTGCAAAATCTCGCAATTCCTGACTGACATTTGGATGAGAAATAACTATGGCATCGGAATATTGCATAGCGGCTTTCATAGTAACATTATAACCCGGAGACTTATAATTGTTGACTACTTCTTTCGGAGGAATACCGCATGCCTTCAATTTGGTACCGAAAGAACGATTCAAATTCTTCTCAAACGATTCATCATATAGCGAATAGACAATTTTTGCATTGCTAAACAAAGGATTGTCCTTGTACAAAGTTTTTGCAAACAATGGCACCAGACAAGCTATCCAACCATGACAATGTATTACGTTGGGTCCCCAACCTAAATTTTTCACTGTTTCCATCACTCCTCTTGCATAAAAGATAGCTCTTTCGTCATTATCGGAAAAGAATTTGCCGTTTTTATCTGTCAAGATAAATTTTCTTTGAAAGAAATCTTCACTGTCAATAAAATATGTCTGCATTCTTATTGACTGAATGGATGCCACTTTTACTACCAATGGATAGTCATTGTCGTTGATGACTATATTTTGACCAGAAAGGCGAATAACTTCATGCAATTGATTTCTTCTTTCATTGATTAAGCCGTATCGAGGCATAAAAGTGCGTATCTCCAATCCTTTTTCTTGAATACTTTGTGGGAGGTATCTACCTATAATAGACATATACGAAGCCTCTAAATAGGGTGTTATTTCTTGGTTTACATACAAAATCCTCTCTGCTGACATAAAACTTTTTACCTTTAAATTATCTGCAAAGGTACAATTTTTTTTTTAATTTTTCCCTTTTTTCTTCCAAAATTTTCTTCTAATAAATTTTATCAAGCAATCCACCAGCATATTGCAAAAGCATTAAAATGTTCTTTCTTTGATTGATGTCTTAAAACTTTCTCTTGTTATTTTTCCCTTGTTCATCTGTTTTATAAAAAAATTGTATATTTGCAAATTGAAAACTCAAACAATCATGATTCCAGCAAAGAGAGCAACAGCCGACTATTCATTTCCGATTTATAAAACGGAAAGTTTTCTTTACGCTCCTTACGGAGAAATTATCTCCGAATACAATACACATGTTATGGGTGAAGCATTTCCGAAGTACGCTTTTAACGCAAAAGAGTTGGATGAGGAAACGGGTATGTATTATTATGAAGCAAGGTATTACAAACCGCCGGTGTTTACGAGTAGAGACCCTCATTTTGAAAAGTACTTCTGGATGTCTCCTTATGCTTATTGTGCCAACAATCCGGTGAAGTATGTGGATCCGAGCGGGGAGGAGTTTTCTACCCATACTGATGAAAATGGAAAAGTTATCAAGGTTTATAATGATGGCAATATTGGAATTTATAAACATTCTCAAGATGAAATTAAAGCATTTGAAAATGGGAAAAAATTCTCAAATGATATGGAAAATTTGGTTGGATATACCTTACATGAGAATTCATTTAGAGAAAATGATATAATTGATTTTGGTTCATATGCTGCGAAGAAATGGATGGATTATTTTGAATTATGGATAAACAATGCATGTATTAATCAAAAAGATGGAATCTTGAAATATGGAATAATGGCAGTAAATGGCGGTATTTTTGATCCGAAATCACGTTTAAAAAACGGATCACAAATAAGCAATATGGTATATTTTAGCCCTAGAGATTTAGGTAATTATGCAGCTGGATTTATTGGTAAGAAATTAGGTTTTTCTAAAACAGAAATATTAGCAAGATTTGGGGCATTTGAATTGTCTGGCAATAATTTAAATGAATTGATAGGTTCATATAATAAATTGTATATTAAAGCCCTTGCTTATCCACCTTCACCATCAGGACAACGAACATATGGAGAAGCTCCTATATCAAATTTTTTCCAAAGAATAGGATATGAAGGAATTAAATCTATAGATGATTATATTAGAAGGTATTCTGACATATGGAAAGATTAGTTTTTTTTATTTCAATAATATTATTATTTTGGGGGTGTTATAATAATAATTTTCCAAAACATCCATATCAAGAGTATATTATTGATGATACTCAAGCTGTTTTGTTGTATAATAACGGCAATCAGATCAAACTTTGTTTAAGAAATAAAAATATCCAGAAAGAAATAATAATACCAGAAGATTATGATATACCAAATGTAAATAGAGTTTGTAATGATACAATTTATATTCGCTTTAATATTTCACATAATTGTAACGAAAAAGACACAATTTTATGGGAATTGATAGATACTTTATTATTTAAACAAAAGAAGATATATATTGTGTCAGAATATGCATACATTTATCATGGAAATGGTACTGGAAAAATAGAAAATGTGAATTGGACAGCTGGTGAAAATAGTTATGGTTATTTGTTGGATAGTTTAGAACGAGTACAGGATACTATCTTTTTTTATTATGAAAAAAATTTTTTATATAAAACTCATCAAGCAAATGTATCGTATAAAAATGGATCGTTCAATGCATATTATTCAGATATTGTAAAAGATCATGGTGTTTGTGATAGTTTGATAATACAAGAGTTTTTGATATTTTATCCAATTGGAAATGTATTCAACTCTTATTTTATTTTTCGCTAAAATAATACTCTCAAAAAATTATAGTATACTTCTAAAAACAGATAAAAAACCTAAATTCAACAAATAAATGCAAATTATTTATATTCATAAAATAACTATCTTTGCAAAATGAAACATAGGCAAGCAACCAAAACCACCCACTACCATTACACCGCCCACCGTTTGGACAACGTAAGCTATGATGATGCTTTGAGCACCGTTTATCATTATAATGCCTACGGACAGCCCGACAGTGTTTACGACGAAAGCGGCGTAATGTGCTATGAGTACGGCAATATGGGCGAGGTAACCAAGGAAACAAGGATTTACGCTTTGCCGTTCCTTTCTCAGCCGCTTGCCTTAAGCACATTGTTTGAGTACGACAGCTGGGGCAGGATTTTAAATATTACCTACCCCGACAACGAAATAATAAATTATGACTATGACCTTGGCGGACAGTTGGAAAGAGATATATGTTATTAGAGCACTACCCTATTGTTTTTTCTACCATAAACTATCCGTTCACAGATTTTTTATACCAAATATTTTTAAAAAATATTGAAATTTATAACAAAAAAAGATATTTCTCTTTTTTTTTACATTTTTTTATCTACATTTGCACTTTCAAATTTATCATTAATATAACAAAATAATCATAGCGTATGCAAGCGATTACAAAACACCCCATATTAGACATTCAAGAAACTGAATCTGTGTCATTTATCTACAATGGCCAAAAAGTAAACGGCAAAAAAGGCTACACGATTGCAGCAGCTTTGCATCAAGCCGGATTTCCCGTTCACAGCCATAGCTTAGATGGTCGTGAACGTAGTTTGGAATGCGGCATCGGCAAATGCGGTGCCTGCGAAATGCTGGTGGACGGACAAATTCGCCGTATTTGCATTACCAAAGTTGACGGCATACACGAAGTGAGAGAAATTCCCAAGGACTACCAACCCACCTATGCAGAAAATCCTCAAACAGAAGTACATATCTACAAAACCCGTGTAGCTATTATCGGAGCGGGTCCTGCAGGTTTGGCATGCAGAGAAAAACTCAACGAACTGGGCATTGACAACTTGGTTATTGACAACAATGCTCAAGTAGGCGGTCAATTCAACATGCAAACACACCAATTTTTCTTCTTTGAAAAAGAGAAAAAATATGGCGGCATGAGAGGTTTTGACATTGCAAAAACTTTAGCCGGCGACAATGAAAACGGCATTTTGCTCAACAATACCGTTTGGGATTTGTTGGAAGGCAAACGCATTGCCATCAAGAATATTGTTACTCAAGAAATTTCATACGTTGATGCAGAATGTTTGGTTGTGGCAACAGGAGCAGTTCCTTTTATGCCCACTTTTGAAAACGACGATCTTCCGGGTGTTTACACTGCAGCCGTCTTCCAAAAGATGATGAATCAAGAACATACTCTGCTCGGCAAAAAAGTGCTGACAGTAGGAGCCGGCAACATCGGTTACCTGACTTCTTATCAAGGCATGCAAGCCGGTGCCACCATCAAAGCCATTATAGAAGGAATGGACCACGAAGGAGGTTTCCCTGTACAAGCCAATCGTGTCCGCCGCTTAGGTATTCCTATTATGACATCTCATATTTTGTTGAAAGCCATTCCTAACAAAGACCACACCGGCATTACAGGTGCAGTGATTGCAGAATGCAAAAATTTCCAACCTATTGCCGGAACTGAAAAAATTATTGACGATATCGACATCATTAATATTTGTACCGGTTTGATACCCGACGACCAAATCCTTACCAAAGGCAAACAAGTATTCGGTGCCAATACATTCGGCGTCGGCGATGCAGTCCGCATTGGTGAAGGAACAAGTGCTGTCTTAAGAGGCAAACAAGCCGCTTTTGAAATTGCACAAAATTTAGGTATCCGCTACAACTATGAAGAATATTTAGAAACTTCTAAACAATATGTTGAATCACAACAAAAGCCTACCAGAGTTTTGCAAGAGCCATTAAAGCCGACTGCAGAAAGAATGCAAGCCAAACCTTTTGTTATAGCAGATTGTATCTATGGTTTCGCCTGCAATCCATGCTCGTTTTCATGTCCGCAAGGTGCCATTGCCAAGGCAAGCACATCGTCCACTCCCAGAATCGACTACGAAAAATGTATCGGCTGTATGCAATGTGTCAACCATTGTCCGGGACTGGCAATTTTCGGCTACGATTTGAACAAAAATTGCGTCTTTTTGCCGGTAGAATACGAAGTGGCTGAAGGTGCTGAAGTATATCTTGTTGACAACAACGGCAAAAAAATCGCCGAAGGCATGATAGAAAAATTGCTGAAAAAAGACAATAAAACCCATGTTGCAAGAGTTAAAGCCACCGCATGCGATTGCGACCTGACCGATGTAAGAGGATTTATTTTGAAAGACAGATATCCGCAACCTATTCAGTTCAAACCCCTACAAGCAATAGATACAAAAACATACGTTTGCCACTGCGAAGATGTAACTCTGGAAAAATTATTAGAAGTTATTGGCGACAGAAAATTCATCTCTGTAGATGAATTGAAACACACCACCCGTATGGGTATGGGACCATGCCGTGGAAAACGCTGTATCCCGCGTGCCCGTCAAATTTTGCGCAGCCATGGTATTGAAGTATATGGAGATGCAAGTCCTCGTGCACCTCTTGCCAACCAAGTTACCTTAGGCGATGTATACAATGCAAAAGCTCACGAAACCTTTGTATATAATACTTCTAACGTAAGAAAAGAGCATGTAAATGTACTCATTGCAGGAGGCGGTATGGCAGGAAGCGGTTTGTTCAGATATTTTGCAGAAGCAGGATTGAAACCTGTTTTAGTCAATAGCGAGCGGGGTTCTTCATGGCGTTGCATTGGCGGTGGACGTCCCGCCTTCTCCAACCCGGATATCTCCGATATTGCCAACCACAATCAAGATATTTTCCGTGCTTTGCAAAAAGTGCACAATATTGACTACAAACCTACCCGCTATGTCAATTTAGTACACGACCAAGCCACCTACGATGCCTTGGACGCTTCCCGTGCTTGGTCGGATGCCTATATGATAGAACGCAAAGACTTCCAAAAAGAAATCTCTCCTGCTTGGAATATCAACAATACTGTTTATTCTCACGCACTTATCTCCAACGACTGCTGGCAGGCAACACCGGGCAAAACCATAGACTTTGTCCGCGATTTGGCAATTCGTGCCGGTGGTGTTTTGATGGAAGATTGCCGTTTGGAACATGTAAGCAAACAAGGCAATCAATATGTGGCACTGGTACAGGCACACGACCACACTTGGATTGAATACACTTGCGACCATTTTGTAAATTCACTCGGTCCGGGAGCTCAAAAATTTGCCAAAATGTTGGGATTGGATACTCACCTCTATCCTGTAAAACACCAAGCATTTATCACCCGCCGTTTGCCGAATTTAGGCCGACAGGGCGATTCCTTGGACATGATTATCGACCGTAGGCACTACAAAGGCTTCACCGCCGTTTACGGACAACAATTCCTGCATACAGGACAAATTATCGGCTGTGCCTCCCCTGACACCGACTCCTACGAAGCCCGTCAAAATTTGAAATACAATAGCAAAGAATTCCTACAGATTGTTGCAGAAATGTTTGCTGACTGGATTCCTGATTTAGCCAATGTCGGCTTCCACGCTGTTTGGGCAGGCTACTATACCGAACCTCGGTATATTGTTGACCCTGAAGTGGGATTGCTGGTAGGCCTCCGCGGACATGGATTTATGTTAGGACAATATTTGGCAAAAATCTATGTTGACAAGTATTTGGGCAACCAAGTTCCTGCCTACATGGAAGATTTGAAAATTACCGGCAAAGGATTAAGCGAAAACGCTTTTAAGTAATAATTACTCTATACGTGGTTTTTTTGAGCGGCTCTCCGAGCCGCTTTTTTTTATTCCTGTTCTTTAAGACTTTATATACATTAATATAATTGAACATGCTCACTATGGGAAAAGTGATTTTTTAAATTTTCCTGCCATTTGGGAAAAAAATGTTATTTTTGTAATTTGTAAATTAAAAAAAATGCTATCTTTGCAAATTAAAAGATTATAAAACAATTAACAATGAAAGATAAAATAATAGCATTAACCTTATTATTGGGTGTGTTTGCCTACACCACCGCACAACCTGTTAGAATCGGCTATACGGATGTTTATTGGGAATTGCTTATTAACAACAATGACACAACACTGCATATATTCGGCACCGGAGACATACCGGGAAGCACCGACCTTAAGTGGTATTCATACGCCTCCTCTATCAAGCATGTAGTGATAGATGAAGGTATTACAAGTGTTCGGGGCATGCAGCGTTTTATCAATTTACAAACCGTATCTTTGCCTAAAACCATGAAAAACATTAATGTGTCAGCATTTCAATACGATTCCAATTTGACCGAAATACAACTTCCTGATAGTATTTACAATATCGACGGAAGTGCTTTTTATTTCACCCACCTACAAGACACTTTGCATCTTCCCGCTTCATTGAAACATATTGACGGCAATGTTTTTGCTCGCACAAAAATCAAACACACCGACATTCCGCAAAATATCGACACTATCTGGGTGGGTGCATTTCAATCATCCACCTTATCCTCCATCACATTTCCGGCATCACTTTCCTTGATATACCAATCTGCTTTCGCATATACTCCGCTAAAATCCATTTATTGTCCATGTATAACTCCCCCCGCATTGAAAGACACTTCCGTTTTTTCTAATGTTAACAGAGGCTCTTGCCGTTTGACAGTACCCGCCGCTTCGGTGCAAATTTACAAAAGCACTCCCGTCTGGCAGGATTTTCTCATTGAAGCAGGAGACGGTTATGCTGTAGCCGTAACAAGCAACAACAAAGAATGTGGCATTGTACAGGGTGTGGAAAACAGATTTTACCAAGCGGGAGAAACCGTCACTGTAAGGGCTGTTCCGTTCAACAACGGTAGGTTCGGCGGATGGAAAAGCAATGGACAAACCATTTCCACCAATGCCACACTTTCTTTCAAGGTAACACAAGACACCCTCATCACCGCCGTCTTTGATCAAGAAGTATCTATAGAAGAAATACAGGACACTCGTCCTTCTGTAGTACTATACCCCAATCCTGCTTACGACATGGTGCAGATTGCCACCGATGCGTCCATAAACGACATTATCATCTACGACTTGTCGGGAAAAATGATTCGTCATATCTCCCACAGCCGGCAGATAGACATCTCCGGCTTGTCCAAAGGTATCTATTTTGTAAAAATACAAACGGATGGTTTTACTTGCACAAAGAAATTAGTCAAATTATAAAAACCTACCCCTTTTTATGAAAAAGCCGGTCTGTCTGTTATTGTTATGTTTTTTGTTTTTGCAGCACGCCCAAGCACAAAACAATACTGCAGGCACCGATTTTTGGGTCACCTACCAAAACACAAGATTGAAAATATCTGACACTCTTAATGATATCTCTATCAGCATTTCTTCTTTGTACAATACTTCCGGAGAGATATACTTTACACAGTCCAAAGATACAATTCCCTTCCAAGTCAATGCCTTCGGCACTTTCAGATATACTATCCAAGGACTTCAAAGGCAATATTGTACAAACAAATATCAACAATTAGGCAAAGACAATCTCAGCGTTCATATCACCTCTGAAATGCCTGTGATAGTTTCAACTCATACATATCGTTTGGCTAGTAATGATGCAACACAAATATACCCTACTCCTACATGGGGTAATACATACTATGTCATCAATCCTGTGCAACAACATGACTCAATGGAGTGGATACCCTGCACCATGATTGTAGCCGACCAAGACAGCACCGTTATTTATGCCGACCAAACCATTATAGACACCCTCCACCGCGGAGACACCTATCATGGATTTTTTCCTACCGGCACCAAAATATCCGGCAATAAACCCATCGGCGTATTCAGTGCTGATGCATTGATGCAGTTAGCAGGTTCCGGTGATTGCTTATTAACACAACTACCACCTGTTCGTTCTATCGGTACTAGTTATTTTATACCGGTTACCTCCTTTAAAAGAGAATATATACAAGTATTGGCTACCCAAAACAATACTAATGTGGTTGCCAGAAGAGGAAAAATAGTAACCACCCCACCACATCAAGATTTCAATATGGGTGTTACTCGTACCAACAATTTAAAAAAAGGGGAATGGTTTTGGATGGAAATTTACAGGGACTCTTTGGACAGTGCCTGTTATCTTCAAGCTGACAAACCTATTATTGTCACATCCCAAATGACAAGCGAATACCACAATATGTCCACCCCAATGAGCGACCCATCCAAAACATGGATTGCCTCTGTTGCCCAAAGAACCGACTCTATTCTTATCAGTCCGTTTACTATAGTTCACTACCGCCCAACTATTAACCCTCCTCCTTACAATATGGCCATGATAGTATGCTCTACCGATGCCAAAAATAGCACCTATTTCAATATAAACGGACAAAAAGACACCGCTCTGCATGGTGGAAAGTGGATAGACCACCCTTCAGGATTTTCCTACTACGATATGTCCCTGTCCACCGACTCCAACACCTATCTGTTTGTCAACAATGCTGGCGGATTGATTGTATATCTATACGGAATTGGTCGAACACAAAGTTATTATATGCAAAGTGCTAAACTCACTAATTTGCTCTCGGCTTTTTATGGTAATGGTATTTTCTATGCCGACCTGCCCGACCATTTTTTCTGTGAGCAGGAAATCACTTTCACCTCAGACATCAGCGGAGACACCGGTACACTGCCCGGACATATCAAATGGTATATCGATAGTGTGGAAGTGCTTACCGCAAGAGACCAAAACTCTTGGAGCCACTATTTTTCAAAAGGAACCTACACCATTGAAATGGAAGTGATTGACACCAATAGAAATTCTCAACGCATTGCCTCCATTCTCCATGTGGTGGACTTGCAAGCGGAATTACACTCCACTTCCGAACACTGCCGGCTGGCAGATGGAACCATCATCTGCTCCACCAATAGTGCTCTCCCACAAAATGTACAATACACCATCAATAACAACACCTACTTCCAAGATACCATACAAGGCTTGACAGCTGGATGGTATCATGTTTTTATTTCCGACTCCGTCTGCCTACTGGAGCAAGATATTTTCATTGACAGCATAGGCGGTCCCCTTGCCGAATTTGAAGCAATACCCGCTACGGCTACCGTCAACTATGCCGTGTATTTCCACGACCAATCCACAGACCCCTATGCTCCGATTTGCTCTTGGCACTGGAATATGGGCGACAGCCACACCGATAGCATACAAAACCCTAATCATATATTCACCGCAGAAGGTGCCTATAATGTCACCTTGCTCGTCACCGACACCAACGGATGCACCGACAGCATTTCCCATGTGATAAATATTGTCAGTCCCTTTGTCTTTCCTAACGTATTCACACCTGTCGGGACAGATGGCTCATTGTATTATTTTCGACCCGTGGAAGACAAAGTTCTATTCGACGCCTTCGAAATAAGCGTTTACAACCGCTGGGGTACCACCGTTTGGCAACAGTCGTGCAACGACGGACAATGTCCGCACTATGAGGACGACCTCTTCTGGTGGGATGGTTGTGATTCCAACGGAAAAAGAGTCAGCGACGGCGTGTACTACTGGGTGGCAAAGGCCTATAGCAAAGATATGCCCCCCATCATACAGCAAGGTTCCGTTACCATATTCAGCAAACCTTAAAACATTGCCCGACAGAGTTTTAACATTAACGGCAAAACCTATAAATTTAATCATTGGCAATTAATAGACTGCCATTTGGGAAAAAAATGTTATTTTTGCAATTTGTAAAATATAAAAAATAAAAAATTATGAATTTAGAAGAAACGATTAATCAAGATATCAAGCAAGCCATGCTTGCCAAAGACAAAGAAACGTTGGAAGCACTTAGAGCCGTTAAGTCTGCCATTTTGCTATTGAAGACAGACAACTCCATTCAAGCCATCACACCGGAAATAGAAATAAAGACTTTGCAAAAATTGGTCAAACAACGTAAAGAATCCGCCGAGATGTACAAAAGCCAAGGCCGTGAAGATTTGTGCAACGAAGAATTGGCACAATTAAAAGTCATTGCCCGCTATTTGCCGGAGCAAATGTCAGCAGACGAAATCAAAGTAAAATTGCAGGAACTGATAGCCGCCAACGGTATCTCCGGCATAAAAGAAATGGGCAAATTGATGGGATTGGCATCCAAAGCCTTTGCCGGCAAAGCCGACAACAAAATGGTAGCTGACATTGTCAAGTCATTATTGCAATAAAACATGAAAAGAAACATCAAAAACATCTTCGCCAAACAAGACTACACATGCTTTGGTTGTTCACCCAACAACCCTATCGGCATGAACTTGAAATTCTACGAAGAAGACGGTTATATAAAAACAACATGGCATCCGACCAAACTGCACGAAGGCTACCCCAACTCTGTTCACGGAGGTTTGCAAGCAACACTATTGGACGAAGTGGCAGGCTGGGCATTGTATGTACAAGCCGCTTGTGCGGGAGTTACTGCAAGGATGAATATCCGCTATCACAAACAAGTCAATAGCAATCAGGAAAAAATTATCTTGCAAGCACGGGTAAAAGAGAAAAAAATGGGACTCGCCTTTATTGAAGCACAATTATTGGACGAACAAGGAAACCTTTGCACAGAAGCCGAAGTCACCTATTTCACTTTCTCCAAAGAAAAATCTGTCAACGAATACTATTTTCCATTAAATCCGGAAGAATTCTACGAAAAATAATCATGCGTTCTCCATTCACCGAAACAAAAACCATCACTTTGGAACAAGCACTGACAAAAATTCGTTGGTATTGTGCTCAAAGTGAACATTGCCGGTCGGAAGTGAGGACAAAACTATATCAATATAAAATTGATGGAATTGACAGTCAGGCTATTGAAAAAATTATCAACGATTTAGTGGCAGAAGATTTCATCAACGAACAACGCTATGCCATGGCTTTTGTCAAAGGCAAATTTCATATCAAATCGTGGGGAAAAAACAAAATTGTGCAAACACTCAAAGCCAAAGGCATCAACGACAAATGTATTGCATCGGCTGTTAAAAACATATCCACCACCGAATGCCGACAAAAATTGGAGATTCTGATAGAAAAATGGGGAAAAACACACCACGAAAACAATCCTTTGCAAGGCAAACAAAAATTGCTGCGTTTTTTGGTCGGAAAAGGATACAGTTTAGACGACATACTACCTGTTTTGAACAAAATATATAAACATTAATAGATGAATATCAACAATATAAAAGACTTACAACAGCGGCTTGCCGAGATTAGGAGGTGTCTTTGACATTGACCAAAAGAAACATATCTTGGCGGAAAAAGAAGAAGAAAGCCGTTCCAACGATTTTTGGAACGACCCGCAAGAAGCCGAAAAAAAGTTAAAAAAAATCAGTGAATTAAAGGCTATCACCACCTCTTACGACCAAGTATCGGGAAGTGTGGAAGAAGTCCTTTTAGCCTATGAATTTCTCGAAGCCGGAGAAATCACCGAAGAAGAAGCCGAAGCCACCTTGCAGAAAGCCTCCACTGCCATTGAAAAAATGGAATTCAAACGGATGATGTCGGGCGAAGAAGACCGTTTAAGCGTTATTCTTACCATCAATTCAGGGGCAGGCGGCACCGACAGCCAAGACTGGACGGAAATGTTGCTAAGAATGTACACCCGCTGGGCTGAAAACCACAACTACAAAGTCAAAGAATTAGACCGATTAGACGGAGATGTGGCAGGAATTAAATCTGTTACCATAGAATTAGAAGGTGCCTATGGCTATGGCAATCTCAAAGGAGAAAACGGTGTTCACCGTTTGGTACGCCTATCGCCTTTCAATGCCGCCAACAAACGACAGACATCGTTTGCCTCGGTGTTTGCCTATCCTGTTGTAGATGAAAATATCAATATTGTTGTCAATCCCAACGACATTGTCTGGGATACTTTCCGCAGCAGCGGTCCCGGCGGACAAAATGTCAACAAGGTGGAAACCGCCGTTCGACTCCACCACCAGCCTTCCGGCATTGTTATTGAATGTCAAGAAACACGTTCTCAACTACAAAACAAAGAAAAAGCCATACAAATGTTGAAATCGCAATTGTATGAAATAGAATTGCAAAAAAAACATGCCAAAAAAGATGAATTGGAAGGCAATAAAAAGAAAATTGAATGGGGCTCGCAAATTCGCAACTATGTGCTACACCCTTACAAATTGGTAAAAGACAACCGCACCGGCTACGAAACCGGCAATGCCCAAGCCGTCCTTGACGGAGACTTGGACGACTTTATCAAATCTTATTTAATGATGTTTGGAAACGACTAATATGATGAAAGAAAAAATTCTAACCCGCTTTTTAAAATACATTAGCTACAACACACAGTCGGATGAAAACAGCAACACCTATCCCAGCACACTCGCTTTGATGGACTTTGCCAACCTATTGGCAGAAGAGTTAAAAACTATCGGCTTGGAAAATGTTGTTTGCAATTCCTATGGCATTGTCATGGCACAATTGCCTGCCAACACCGACAAAAATATACCTTCCATCGGCTTTATTGCCCACATGGACACCTCCCCCGACTTTTCCGGAGCCGACATACACCCGCAAATTATTGAAAATTACAATGGAGAGAATATTCCTTTAAATGCAGAAAATGAATTAGATACTACCACTTTCAAAGATTTAAAAAACTATATCGGACAAACCATCATCTGTACTGACGGCACCACCCTGTTGGGAGCTGACGACAAAGCCGGTGTTACAGAAATTATCTGTGCTATGGAATATTTGATGCAACACCCTGAAATTCACCACGGAACCATTTGTATTGCCTTCACTCCCGATGAAGAAATAGGTCGTGGCGTTGACAATTTCCATGTTGACGATTTCAAAGCACAATTTGCCTACACCATAGACGGTGGAAAAATTGGAGAAATAGAATACGAAAATTTCAATGCTGCACAAGCCGAAATTAGCATTCATGGCAAAAACACGCACCCGGGCGAAGCAAAAGGCGTGATGGTCAACTCACAATTGATAGCCATGGAATTGCAAAGCATGCTTCCTGAACGTGAAAGACCTGAACTGACAGTCGGTCATGAAGGATTTTTCCTGCTGACATCCATGACGGGCTGTGTAGAAAGCACTACATTGAAATATATTATTCGTGACCATGACAAGCAATTGTTTGAAAACAAGAAAAATATCTTATTGCAAATAGTAGCAACACTCAACAAAAAATACAACAACTGCATCGCCTGCCAAATACGCGACCAATATTACAATATGAAAGAAAAGATTGCACCGGTACAATTTATTGTTGACATTGCCAAAGAAGCCGCCCTGCAAGCCGGAGTGGAACCCATAATAGTTCCGATTCGTGGCGGCACCGATGGTGCCATACTATCCTACAAGGGTCTTCCCTGCCCCAATTTATTCACAGGAGGCCACAATTTTCATGGAAAATTTGAATATGTAGTATTGGAAAGCATGGAAAAATCCATTGAAACCATTATAAATATTGTAAAAATATTTGCCGAAAGATAAAAAAAGTTGTTAGAATATCATCAATGACATCTAACAACTCTATGAAATTATAAAAATAATGTCCTATTATTTTTTCACTATCTTGCTGACATAGATACACTTGTCGGCAATGATTCTTACTAAATAAATTCCTTCGCTTAAATCTGCAATATCCAATGTTGCCTGTTGTCCTATATGGGCTGTTTTTACACATTTGCCGGATACATCAAACAAATCCACTACAGCTGAAGAATGATCACCTTGTATATGGAATAAATCTGTAGCAATTGTTGGATATACCGACCATTGATTGGCATCTTGCTCTGCTATGCCCACATTGACATGATATACAATCACCATTTCAAACACTACCTCGTTAGACATGCAAACTTCATATTTCACCATAGTAGGAGCCGTACCTGCTGTCAATTTATATTCAGCCTGTAGAACTTCTGTTCCACCACTGACCAAATTAACGGCTGCACTTTGTGTGGTACCGGGGTCGTAACAATTTCCAAAACAAAAACTTATCACAGCACCTTCTGCTGAATCCAAAATAGTTTGCTTCATTACCAAACTGACAGTTTCTTCAGTAGCATTTTTCACTGTAAACCACTCTGCAATTTCACGTCCATAGGTATCATAATATACATTAATCGTATCACCTGACGTTAATAGATCTCCTAACTGATAATTCGGCATTGTATATACTTCTACCGATTGGGCTTTAGCAAATCCCATTAGTGCTACCAGCACCCAAAGTAATATTTGTTTTCTCATATATAAATTATTTTGATTATTAAAATGCAAAATTACAAAAAAAAATAAAATGATACAACCTAAAAGGCATTTTTTTCGTAATACATTGACAGGTGGATTTATTTGAAAAAAAAGTTGTACCTTTGCAGTTTCAAAAAAGCAGATGATAGGAAGAAGTTTTATACGGATAAAAGTGATGCAGGCAATATATGCTTACCATGTTTCCAATGCCAACAACATGGAACATGCAAAAAAGCATTTGTTGACTAATTTTTCCGATTTATACGATCTCTATCTATCCCTCATCACACTATTTGATGCTCTTGCTTTCCATGCTGAAAAAGTGATTGAGAAGAAAAAACAAAAATATCTTCCCAGTGAAAGCGACCTCAAACCAAATATGAAATTTGTTGACAATCAATTTATAAATAAAATTCAGCAAAACACCGACTTACAAGCATTGCTTCGTGCAAGAAATCTCACTTGGTACAACGACATCAATATGTTGTTTATAAAAGATGTCTATAACCAATTAAGCAATCACGAAGTATTTATAGAATACATGCAATCACCGGAACATTCTTTTTCGGAAGATAAACAATTTATTTTAAATGTAACAGAAAAGTTTTTCTTGGGCAATGAAATGATGAACAACTATTTTGGCGACTTAAAACTGCATTGGCTACACGATTATAATGATGCAGTTTTGTTGGTTTATCATACTTTGAAAAATTGGTCTGAAAAACAAAGTAACGACAAAAAAATGCCATCTATCTTCAAAATAGAAGCAGACGGCACTTGTGAAGACAGGCAATTGGTGATAGATTTGTTTGACCGCACTTTGCAACACGACAAAGAATATACTTCCATTATTGCCAACAACATACGCAATTGGGAAATAGATCGTATTGCACTCTTGGATGCTATTTTGCTGAAAATGGCCATTTGCGAATTTTGCGAATTCCCTTCTATCCCCATTCGCGTTACCATGAACGAATACATTGAAATTTCTAAATATTACAGCACACCCAAAAGCAGAAATTTTATCAATGGATTGTTAGACAAAATTCTCAGCGAATTAAAAGAAGAAAACAAAATTAACAAACAAGGACGTGGATTGATGGGATGACAAACAATGGCAACACATATAGACATGTAAATAGAATAATCAAAATATTGATTCTATGGTGTCTTTTTGTGCTTTCTCCATCAGTTTTTTGCCAAGAACATTCTTTTGTTGACAGCCTTTACAGCAAACAAATTCAAAGTTTGAATTTGAACATTGACTTGCCCTACAATCAAATTTTAGCCGCAAATATCAATCAACAAATCCAACAACGCAGTGAAACCGCTACCAAACTCGGAATATTTTTCACCTATTCCGTTTTGATAGATTCTTGCTTAACAGCCAACAACCTGCCAAGTGAATTTAGATATATTCCATTAGCTGTCAGCAATATGAACAACGGCTACCAAGACAAATATCAACGCAAAGGGGTGTGGGCATTGCCCTATGCCTGGGCGGTAAAAGAACAATTGCTCATCAACGACACCATTGACGAAAGACTTGACATCGGCAAAGCAACATTTATCGCCATAAAAAGATTGAAAGCCATCTACTTCCAAGATGAAAATATCTGGCATGCCATCATTGCCTATGCCAATTCCATTCAAAATTTGAACAATACCATTAATAGAATTGACAAAGATACTTTTAATATTTGGGACATCTACCATGTGGGCACTTTGATTAACAAAAATGTCATTCCCGATTTGATAACCAATGCCTATTTGACCAACTATTATCATTTTCATCATATCATTCCCAAAGTGCAAAAAGTAGAAGCCATGGACACAGTTTTTTTACAAAAATCTTGCTCTCAAGCACATTTTTTGAATATGCTCTGTATAGACCGCTCATTATTTACAAAACTGAATCCGTGTATTGTTTCCCAACAGTTGCCATGTACCTACCCCATTTATCTGCCGAAAAACAAATTGGAGCGATTCCGCCAAGTGGAAGACAGCCTCTATATGGAATATCAGCCCGACACAGCATTATCGGCAACAGACAGCACCCTCACTGACAGTACCGTCTCAACAAAAGACAGCATATACACCATTACGGCCACTCCGACAGCAACACATGTGGCTTCCAGCCAGTTGGTTGTCAATCCTGTCTACCATACTGTAAAATCTGGTGATGTATTAGGAAAAATAGCACAAAAATATGGCACAACAGTTTCCAAAATTATGACTTGGAACAACTTGAAAAACGACAAAATTTATATCGGACAAAAATTAATAGTCGGTTCAAAGGAAAGCAAAAACTCTTCCAACAAAAACAATCAAAAACCAAACAACTCTACTACAATCACTTATACCGTAAAAAGTGGCGATACTTTATCACAAATTGCCAAAAAATACGGCACTAGCATTGACAAAATCAAGAAGAGCAACCACCTGTCAAGTGACAGAATTAATATCGGACAAAAATTAAAAATAGAAAAATAAGTAAAATTCAATTAAAAATTATATCTTTGCAGTTTAAGCAAAAAAGGTGTAAAAACCTATTATTTAACAAACTAAAAACAATAAAATGATGACATTCGAATTTGAAAAAGATAAATTTATCGGTGAATGCTACACCTACGACGATGTATTGTTAGTTCCCGCTTATAGCGAAGTGCTTCCAAAAGAAGTTAATTTAGCCACACAGTTTACCAAAAATATAAGATTGAACATACCGATTGTTTCTGCAGCTATGGATACCGTTACAGAATCCACTTTGGCCATTGCCATTGCACAAGAAGGCGGTATTGGCGTTATTCATAAGAATATGTCTATTGAAGAACAGGCTACGGAAGTAAAAAAAGTAAAACGTGCCGAAAACGGTATGATTATCAATCCTGTTACCATCAATATTGATGCAACAGTCGGTGCTGCCAATGCCATGATGAAAGAATATCGCATAGGTGGCATTCCTGTAGTAGATGCTGACGGCAAATTGCAAGGTATTGTCACCAATCGTGACCTTCGATTCGAAAGAAATACAAGTCGCCCGATTAAAGAAATTATGACAAAGGATGTTATCACTATCAACGAATTCACCAATTTTGAAGAGGCGGCAGATATTCTACAAGAACACAAAATAGAAAAATTGCCGGTTATTGACATCAACGGAAGAGTTGTCGGTTTGATTACCTACAAAGATATCATCAAAATAAAGGCAAGACCCAATGCTTGCAAAGACCACATGGGCAGATTGCGTGTTGCAGCAGCAGTCGGCATTTCCAAAGACAGCATGGAAAGAGTGGACGCCTTGTACAATGCCGGTGTTGACGCCATTGTTTTAGACACCGCTCATGGTCATTCAAAAAATGTGATGGACCACCTGAAAATGATTAAACAATCCTATCCTGATGTTGAATTAGTGGTGGGCAATATTGCCACTCCAGAAGCTGCATTAGACCTTGCAAAAATCGGTGCTGACGCAGTAAAAGTCGGCATCGGACCGGGTTCTATCTGCACCACAAGAATCATCGCCGGTATCGGCGTACCTCAATTGGCAGCTGTTTACAATGTTGCCAAAGCATTGCAAGGAACAGGTATTCCTTTGATAGCTGATGGCGGCATCAGATATAGTGGAGATATTGTAAAAGCTTTGGCAGCAGGCGCTTCCACCATTATGGCCGGCTCCTTGTTTGCAGGCGTAGAAGAATCTCCGGGTGAAGCAATTATTTTTGAAGGCAGAAAATACAAAGCTTATCGTGGAATGGGTTCATTGGATGCCATGCAAAAAGGTTCAAAAGACCGATATTTCCAAGACGATGAAGATGACATTAAAAAATTGGTTCCGGAAGGCATTGTAGGAAGAGTACCTTACAAAGGCAGCCTTTCAGAAGTGGTTCATCAACTTATCGGCGGCTTGCGTGCCGGCATGGGCTACACCGGTAGCAAAGATATTCCTGCTCTTCAAAAAGCCCGCTTTGTAAAAATTACAAGTGCCGGAGTTACCGAAAACCACCCTCACGATGTAACTATCACCAGAGAAGCACCCAACTATTCCAGATAAGTAATTACTCAATGATTAAAAAATAAAAATTGAAAATATGAAATATTCAAAATTAGTTCTTCTTGCTTTGTTGCTATCGGTTGTTGTAATGGCTACAGCTCAAAACAACGACCCTGTTGTCATCAAAATCAACAAAGAAGAAATTAAATTGTCGGAATTTAAAAATACCTTTGCAAAAAACAACAATTTGCAAACAACTACTAAAGCGGATTTGGATAATTATATAGACCTCTATGTTGATTTCAGATTGAAATATGCAGAAGCATTAGCTTTGCAACTCGACACCATTACTCGTCTGCAGAATGAATTAGCCGGCTATAGAGAACAAGCTGCAAGCCAATATCTAACCGATAAAGAGGTGGACGAAAAAATTATCAACGAAGCCTGCGAACGTATGAAATATGATATAAGGGCTTGTCACATATTAAAGCAAGTAAACCGAGATGCAGCACCTGCAGATACTTTGGCGGCTTACAACGAAATTATGAAAATTCGCAAACGCATTCTCAATGGTGAAGACTTCGCCACTGTGGCAAAAGAAACTTCCGACGACCCGTCTGCCCCTGACAAAAAATCGGCCGGCGGAGAACTCATACAATATGGCAACCATGGCGATTTGGGCTATTTTACCGTGTTTGACTTGGTATATTCTTTTGAATCGGGAGCTTATTCAACACCTGTCGGCACTTTGTCCATGCCGATTCGTTCTGAATTCGGCTATCATCTTATCTATGTAAAAGACAAAAAACCGGCTTTGGGAAAATGTCGTGTTACACAAATTATGATGCCGTTTAGCCACAATCGCAATCTTACTGAATCTGAACGCGATTTGGATGCAAAAAAAGCAGAAAAAGCAATCAAGGAAGCCTACCAAGACTTGCTCAACGGAATGAACTTTGACTCCGTAAAAGTTAAATATATGGGTGAAGCTGCCAATGCGGAACTGCCACTCTTTGGCTGCAATCGTTTTGACGGAGACTTTATACAACCTATCTATTCACTAAAAGCGGGAGAATATTCACAACCTGTGAAAACAATCTATGGTTGGCATATTATCAAACTATTGGAAACCCATCCTGTAGTGATTGACAACAATACCAAAGCAAGCATAAAATCAAAGATTATGCGTGATTCACGTTCCAATAAAAGCAAAGAAGCCTTTACCGAACGCGTAAAAAAAGAAAACAATTTTGTGGAATATGTAAATCCGAAAACAAAAAAAAGTCCTGTTGAAGATTTCTACACTGCTTTAGACAGCAATATCTTTATTGGAAAATTCCGTGCAGAAATGGTTTCCCATTTAACCAAAAAGATGTTCTCTATCGGTGGCAAGACCTACACACAACAAGACTTTGCCAACTATTTGGAACTCCATCCTTTCACCAATTTGAAACAAGACGAACTGGTGAACATTGTCAATTTTGCCTACAAACGTTATATAGAAACCATTGCTACCGATTTAGAAAATTCTAAATTGGAAACCAAATACCCTGAATTTGCCGCTTTGATGGAAGAATACAAAGAAGGTATTTTGATTTATGAATTAAACGATCAAAAAGTTTGGAGAAAAGCAGAAACAGATTCTGTCGGCTTGCAAAACTTCTACGAAACGATAAAAGACAAATATAAATATCCTACTCGTATTCAAGCTGTTCAAGTAAAATGTGTAGATGCTGCCACCGCAAAGAAAGCAGAAAAACTTCTTAACAAGACCAACAATTTGGACATCATCAACGCCAAACTGAACAAGAAAAGCGTGACTGTTGTTGCCGATGAAGTGGTATATTGGAAAGGTCAAAACAAAGATTTTGACAAAATTTGCGACTGGAACACTGCCGGCATTAATAAAATTTATGCCGATAAAAACGAAAATGTGTTAGTAAAAATTACCGGCATACTCCAACCGAGTCCCAAACCTTTGAAAGAAGTAAAAGGCAGTATTATTTCTGAATATCAAAATGTTTTGGAACAACAATGGATAGAACAACTTCACAAAAATAATTCCATTTGGGTGGATAAAAACACTATCTACACAATTTTAAAATAGGTATGAGATTTTTCAGGAAGTCATTAATTATCATTTTATTGCTCACTACAATAATAGCTTGCCACCGCAAACCATCTGTTGTAGTGAGCGTATATGACAAAAGTCTTACTGTTGAAGATTTGCAAAATATGCTTCCTGCCTATAGTGATGCCGAAGATAGTGCATTGGTAACACAGCAATTTATTAATGCATGGATAGAACAACAAGTGATGTATCACGAAGCCAAAACAAAGTTGTCGGTAAAAGAAATGGATTTCTCCAAAGAAATTGAAGACTACACACAAATGTTAGCTATCCACACATACGAGAATAAATATGTGAATGCAAAAATTACCCGTGCATCAATATCTGAAGAAGAAATCGAAAATTATTACAAGAGTCATCTATCTGATTTTCAACTAAAACAAAACATTATAAAAGTCAATTTTGTCAAATTTCCTATCGACCATCCTCAAATTGAGCCAAGCAAAAACCTGCTATTCAAACAAAGAAGCCAGGCAGAAGATGCCAAACTGGAACAATTGGTCAACCAATATGCCTACAATTTCTATTTGAAAAACAATTGGTTGCTATTTGAAGATATTATCAAGGAAATTCCTATCAGAAATTATTCCGAGGAACAATTTTCAGCACAAAAAAGACATTTAGTCATGAACGATTCCACCTATACCTATTTGGTGAATATTATAGATTTTAAAGTTAGCGAAGGCATATCTCCGCTTTCTATGGTAAAAGAAAAAATTATTGACATATTGTTGCAACAAAAAAGAATGTCAGCCTTGAAAGATTTGCGTTCCAAAGCAATGGAAAAGGCAAAAAACAAGGGTGAAATTCTATACTAAAAGATTAAAAATGAAAAAAATAGCAATTATTTTCGTTTCCATGCTGCTTGCCGCTCCCGTGTTTTCACAAAACAACATGGTGATAGATGAAATTATTGCCTCGGTCGGCAACTATATCATCACTCGGTCGGATTTGGAATATGCAAAACAAGCCTATAAATATTCGTCAGGATATTATACAATGGAAATAGATGACGAAACCGTCTGCAGCATTCTGGAACAATTATTATTTCAAAAATTGTTGATACATCAAGCTGAATTAGACAGCATTGTCATCACCGACCAACAAGTGGACGACCGCTTGGACTACAACATTCAAATGCAAGTGATGCGTTTGGGGGGCGACATTAAAAAGTTAGAAACCTATTACGGCAAAAGTCTCGCTGAAATCAAAGCGGATTCACGTGATCAATTGAAAGAAGATATGTTGGCCGAAGAGGTACAGCGTTCTCTCACCTCCAATATCCACGTCATCAACCAAGAGGTGAAAGATTACTACAACAATATTCCCAAAGACAGCATTCCCATTATTCCCGTGGAATACGAAATTGCACATATTGTCAAAACACCTGCCATCAGCGATGAAGAAAAAATCCATGTAAAAGAACGTTTGGAAGAATATAGAACTCGTTCGTTGAAAGGAGAAAATTTCAGCACTTTTGCCCGTTTGTATTCTGAGGACCCCGGCAGTGCTGCCAAAGGCGGAGAAATCGGTTTTACCACTCGTGGCACACTCTATCCTGAATTTGAAGCAGCCGCCTACGCACTTCGTCCCGGAGAAATTTCTCCT
This sequence comes from Bacteroidales bacterium UBA1215, assembly GCA_002309475.1. Lineage (GTDB taxonomy): Bacteria > Bacteroidota > Bacteroidia > Bacteroidales > WCHB1-69 > UBA1205. Next base: position 7,519 of record DBXJ01000022.1, on the reverse strand, counting down.
GTAATAGAAACAGAAGCCGGCTATCATATTATCAAAATGCTGGAACGCCGAGGCGAAAGCATCAATGTAGCCCACATTCTCATCAAACCAAAACCTTCTGTAGAGGCATTGGTGGCAGCAAAAGATTATTTGGACAGCATTTACCAAGTGCTAAAAACCAACAATATGCCGTTTGACTCTGCTGCAAGAAAATATTCCGACGCACCCGACAAAATCAACGGCGGCATGATTATCAATCCATATACCTCTTCGCATGCTTTCCAAAAAGAACACTTGTTGGAATACGACAAAAGCGTTGCCTATACTATAGAAAATTTTTCCACCGGCAATTTCACACGACCAATTGCCACTGTCAACGATGCAGGAAACCAAGCTTATCAAATTGTTTGCTTGATGGCAAAACGAGAAGCTCATACTGCCAACTTAATAGACGACTACGAAAAAATTAAGAACGCTTCATTGGAAGACAAAAAACAAAAAACACTCCTCAAGTGGATTAAAAACAAAGCAAAATACACCCACATTCGTATCAACGATGAATTCAAAGACTGCTTTTTCTTAGACGATTGGGGATTGGATCAAAACAACGGAAAATGATAACATATAATTCAGATAAAGAAGCCATTATAGATTTTGGCAAAAAATACCAAGCCCTTCGCAACGAAATATCCAAAGTGATTGTCGGTCAAGAGGATGTTATTAGAAATATTCTCATCACCATTTTCAGCCGGGGACATGTTTTGTTGATAGGAGTTCCCGGATTGGCAAAAACTTTGATGATCACCACTATTGCAAAAGCATTGGGATTGTCGTACAATAGAATTCAATTCACTCCCGACTTGATGCCCAGTGACATTTTAGGAACGGAAATTTTGGACGAGAATCGTCAATTCAAATTTGTCCACGGTCCTATTTTTGCTAACATTGTTTTGGCAGACGAAATCAACCGTACTCCTCCTAAAACACAATCAGCATTGCTGGAAGCCATGCAAGAAAGAAGTGTGTCTATTGCCGGCACCACACGCATGTTGCAAGAACCGTTTTTCGTTTTGGCAACACAAAACCCTATTGAACAAGAAGGCACCTATCCGCTTCCTGAAGCCCAATTAGACCGTTTTATGTTCAATATCTATTTGGACTATCCTTCTATCAACGAAGAAGTCAGCATTGTCAAATCGACCATCAATGGAGCCATGTACGAACCACAACAAATTGTCAGTCAAGAAGAAATAGTTTATTTCCAACATCTTTTGCAAAAAATTCCGGTTGCCGACAATGTTTACAACTATGCTGTTCGTTTGTCTGCCTCCACTCGCCCAAACACCGATTTGGCTCACCCTTGGGCCAACAAATATCTTTCTTGGGGAGCCGGTCCTCGTTGCTCACAAAATTTAGTAATTGCCGCCAAATGTAATGCCGTTCTAAACGGAAAATTTTCTCCGGACATAGAAGACATTAAGCAGGTGGTTTATGCTGTGATGCGACACAGAATTGTCAAAAACTATCGTGCAGAAGCCGACAATGTGGACATTGACACCATTATTGCACAATTTATCGCCGACCTAAAAGATTTCTAATGCTCACCACAAAAACCAGAATCAAAAACAATAAAAAAGAAATTTTTGATCCTATAAGAAAGATTTTCGTCCCTCTTACTCCTGAAGAAGCTGTAAGACAAGCTTATATACTACATCTTGTCAACGATTTATCGGTGCCGCCTATTGAAATAAGTGTAGAAAAAAAAATTGTCTATAGCGGACAGACAAAAAAATATGATATTGTAGCACAACATATAGATAAATGCTTGGTAGTGGTGGAATGCAAAGCCCCTTCGGTAGCCTTGCAACCTAAAACCCTGCAACAGGCAGCCATGTACAATCATATTCTGCATGCCAAATATATTGTTTTAATCAATGGAGAACAATGCCTTGTTTATATGGAACAGCAAGGTGAATATTTGCCAATAAAGGCACTTCCCTCCTATCAGGAAATGTTAAAAAATATTTAGGAATTGTGTTGTTTTAAATAAGCCAAGACTTTGTTTTTCAACAAAAAAAACAACAGCACCCCCAGCAAACTGCCCAAAGTATCTGCATAAAAGTCAAATATATTGCCGTCTCGGCGAACAAAACTCAAACTTTGATACCACTCGGTGAAGCCGCCATAAAGTGTTCCACTGAAAAAAGCAATTATATAATATGGAAGAGTTGCCAATTGCAACTGTTGCTTTTCTCTGCCCCACAACAACAAGAATGCCACACCTCCAAACAAGAGAAAATGCACCAACTTGTCCCACTGCAGCCAGTCGCGGAAAGTTCTCACTACGGGAATAAATTCTCCTGGAACGGCTATCAGCAAAAATACCAGCCCCACCCACAAAATCAATAATCGGTAAGATTGAAAAGTCTTTTTCACTACTTAAAAAAAAAGGAGTAGAAAATCTACTCCTTGTATCATTCCTATTTTTTATTATTGTGCTATCAACTGTGTATAAGCTGCAGCATCCAATAAATCGTTCAATTCTGCCGGATTGGTCAATTTGATTCTAATAATCCAACCTTCTCCGTATGGGTCTGTATTGATCAAAGCAGGGTCTGCATCCAATGCAGGATTGATTTCCAATACTTCACCACCTGCCGGCATAAATACATCCGATACAGTTTTAACAGCTTCGATTGAACCGAAAACTTCTTCTTTATTGAGGGTGGCACCATCGCAAGTTACGTCAACAAATACGATATCGCCTAATTCATGTTGTGCGAAATCGGTAATGCCGATAACTGCTTCTTCACCTTCTACTCTAATCCATTCGTGATCTTTTGTGTACTTTAAATTTTCTAATACTTTCATGTATCTAATTTTTTATGTTATTAATTGCGTGTATTTCAATTTCTTATACTTTTTCTTTGTCAAGATATTGATAATGGCAAAGGTATCATTTTTTTTTCATTCTTTATGCAAATGCAAGATGAATTTTCAATATTTTTTTCTTATTCGCTTAGAATTTCGTTGTGAATTTGCAATATTTGAGGCAGCATCAAGTCTGCTTCTGCATTATCGACTATATATTTGCAAGTTTCAACGGCATCGGGAGAAATATTCTGCTGTTGCAGCCGCCGGGATATTTGTTCCTCTGTCCAATGATTGCGAAATTGAATACGATTGTACAACTCTTCCATGGGCGTGCGGATGAGTATAACATCTTCGAAGCGGGAATGCCACCCCGTTTGAAACAAAATTGCGGATTCGAACAAAACATAGGCACTCTCTTGTTGTTCACACCATTGCAAAAAATGATTCCATACATAAGGGTGTATAATTCCGTTGACAAGTGCCAGTTTCTCCGGCTGCCGGAAAATAATATCCGCCAATGCTGAAGTATTGAGTACACCATGTTCGTACACTGGCTCTCCTGCAATTTGCACTATCTGCTCCTGTATCTCCGCCTGCTTGTAAGCCTCTTTGGCCTGCTTGTCGCTATAATACACCGGAATGCCCAAATGCTCAAATATCATGCATGCCGTGGTTTTTCCACTGCCGATATATCCGGTAATCCCTATTTTTTTCATACTGCAAAGATAGTATTTTTTTTATTAATATCCGATATTTGTAAGGATAATGCTTGCAACGTATTCCTGTCGGGACGATGTACACATCGTCCTTACATGAGTGGCTGAGTTTGTCGAAGCCACCTATAGTGAAAACTCACCATGATATTGTGGGGACGTTTCATGAAACGTCCTTACAAATATAACCTTTTTGAGGATAGGAGGATTTCTTTCATTTCTTTTTCTTTCTTTTCCAACCATGAAAAGAAAGAAACAAAGAAAAATCACCGCTGTAGAAAAAAATCGGAAAAGAGGAATACTTCGCTAAAACACAAAACTCCTCCTTTTACAGCCTGCGGTTGTAACGTTCGTCAGACAACTTGTGTTTCTTCACGCTGCAGTCTTCCCCTTTTCTTTATCGATTTTTTCCTAATGCGGAAGGATGGAACTTGCAAACGTAATTCGTTTAGAAAAGTATCCGTATCTACTATCCCATTCTTGAATTTTTGTTTTATGGAATAATGCCGGCTTACCATCGGGTCATTCAATGAAAAAGCGTTAAGAAAAATGACGGAATAAAGCGTTAAAAAGTCTGTGCTGTCTGAGCATCTTTAGTAGTAAATGTTTCTTTCGTAATGGTATTAAGTAATAGCGTTATCTTTAAAACCGTTTCCGCATGCGAGTTTACAGACTTTAGCCTTATGAGTTATTTTTTAGTTTTTTCATTGCTGCCTTGATCTTTTGTTACTTTTGTATCAAGACAAAAGTAAATAAAAAATATAGGACATCGTTATAATCCTCCGCCCTACGGGCAACTCTCTAAATGGAGGAATTATGTAAACCGTTGTTTTCAAATGTTTTACATTATTTTTTATTAGCACTGAAAACGATATAAAATACAATAACTACTTGTAAGTCACGAATTCCCCCTTATCACTTACTCACTTTGTAAGTAAACAAATCCAACTGCTTCACACCCATGGACTGCAACTGCTCTACGCTACGCTGCCTATCCTCCTCGGTGTTGAAGTCCGGAATCAGCGGCACACGCACCGTTATCCGCTCCGCCCCGGCGTTTTGTAACAGCCACTCCAAGTTGGAGAGTGACAAATGGTTCGATTTTCCGGTATATAACTGATATATTGCATCGTTGCAATCCTTGATGTCCACGATAAAGGCATCGCTCACCGCTGCAGCCGTCTTTAGATTTTCCAACGGCACGTTCAACGCGGTTTCAAGGGTGATTTTCCAATCTTCAACGCAAATTTCCCTGAACCGGCAGATGAAATCGGCATGCAACAGCGGTTCGCCGCCGCCAAAACAGACACCGCCGCCTGTTGCTAAAAAATAGAGATTGTCAATGGAGATTTTGTCGTATAATTGTTGGGGTGTGTATTGCGGGAATGCCCTTTTATTGTCCAAGCAAGCGGGATTGAGGCAGTATTTGCAGTGTAGCGAACAACTATGGAAGGCCGCCAGTGTAGTCACCCCCTTTCCGTCCCGTCTCAAGCGGTGCCGTGCCACCCCGATGAACGCCGCTGTTATTTCCGTCTGCTGTTCCATGTGGTTTTTATTCTTGGAAATCTTCCTCTTCTTCTTCTGGAAGTTCTTCTATTTCCATCAATTCTTCTGCCTCTTCTTTTGATGGGTAAGGTACTGTGATCACATCTCCCACGATAATATCTAATTCAAGCGATGGTTCGGTTGTTTTCATGTTCACTTCATCGGAATTAGAAGAGTCGGTGTCTGAAATTACAAATCCATGTGCATTTTCATAGTATGCAGAATCAATGCTATCTGTTGTCTCAGGAATCGTTTCCACCGGTACTTGGTTACCACAGGCGGAAAAGGCTAAGGCCGCACCGGAGAGCGTAACCACCTTCCCTAATTGCTTGCTCTTGCGCAACGCGTTCTCCAGAAAGCGGACTTCCGCATCGCATTTCGGGCAGGTGCCGGCGCAGTCGCCTTCGTAATGGCATTCCGAATCCTCCAACGGGATATTGTTCTGCTCCGCTATCATCTTGCGGATTCTTTTCAACTCTCTGCAGGTGCTTTTTCCTTTGTACATGATTGGGGGAAATTTGATTGTTACTATGTAAACAACGCAGAAAATGTGTGGATATTATACTATGATGCAATTTTTTCGCGAAAAATATTGCCGGTATCGGCAAAAAAAACTTTTAGTTCAGGACAACTTTAAAAACAAACATATTGTATAATAGATTGAATATTTGCTAAATTTTGTCATTAGGAATCAAGCGAAGTTAATAAGATAAGCGAAATAGTGTGCCTCTGGCACACTATTTTATTAACTCCATACAAGACCGCAGGTCGCAGTATGGAGGAGAGATATACACTCCGCTCCCTCTCGCGTGCCGAAGGCACGCTACTATAATAAACTGCTATTTTTTTTATCAATATAGCATCAAAGTGTAGCCACCCCAAAACCGACAAGCAAAAATTTCTTGCTTGCAAATGTTTATATTTCACATTTATTTAGTACTTTTGTATTTTATAATAGTCATGCACAATCAGCTTGGTGGAAAGATGAAAACTTTAAAACAGAGTATTATATACAAAATAGCAGGTATAGTGTTGTTGTCGGTGGTGGCATTTGCGGGTCTTGCCCAAGAAAATCCTTTGCATATATCGCATAAAAGTGTGTATGCCTTTTTAGATGAAATGGCAAGTTTGCACCTTATAGACATCAACACAGCCATAAAGCCTTATAGCAGAGCCTTTGTTGCAGAAAAACTGCAGGAAGTTCAAACACAGGAAGAGCAACTCAACAAAGTGCAAAGGCAGGAATTGGCATTTCACCTGTTGGAATTCAACTTGGAACGCGATGCGGACAAGTCCGCCTATAAAATCAATGCCTTTAAAAACAACGAGCACGTCAATTTATGTCTCTATCCTTTAGGACTTTATTATAATAACAAATGGTTCAAAATATCGGTAAAACCGATATGGGGCATAGAATATTATGTAGCCGGCAGGCAGAAGGAACAACGTATGTACCGCTATTGGGGCGGAGGAGAAATGGTGGGATATATCGGCAAGCACGTAGGTTTTTATGCCAACTTCACTGACAATTCGCAGTCCCAACCGATGAGCACCCCCGAAAAACTGACGCAAATGCAGGGAGCCATATTAAAAGGACAAACCAAAAGCACCGATTATTTCAATGTGCGGGGCGGCATCACCTGCTCATGGAAATGGGGTTCGCTTGCATTGATAAAAGACAATATCGCTTGGGGCAATGCCTATCATGGCTCCAATATACTTTCCGGCCGCACCTTGCCTTATGTGATGATTAAATTCCGTGTATCGCCGGTGGAATGGTTCGAATATAACTATTTCAACGGATGGTTGGCATCCAACCTTATAGATAGTGCCGCCTCCTATGTGTCTGTCAACGGACACAAACGCGAGGTGATGCGTAGCAAACTCATGGCTGCCAACATGCTGACATTCAGACCGGTGAAAAATTTGTATATCAACGTCGGCAATTCCATCGTCTATAGCGACATGGGCTTCCAGTTGCAATATGTAGTGCCGTTTTTGTTCTTCAAAGGAGTGGATGACAACTACAATGCCACTTCCAATACGGCAGGACACAACACGCAGATGTTTTTCGACATCAGCAGTCGCAATGTCAAATATTTGCACCTCTACGCTTCCATGTTTATAGACGAACTGTCGTTCAAACGGATGTTCAACAAGCAAAAGCAATCGAATTATGTCAGCACCAAAGTGGGAGCCTGTTTCAGCGGGTTGCCCAAAACGTTTTCGTTAAAATTGGAATACACCCGCACACATCCTAATGTATATCAACATTTTATGCCGGCTGTTACTTTTGCTTCGGGAGATGTGTGTTTGGGACATTATTTAGGCAGCAATGCCGATGAAATATACGCAGAAGTGGCATATCGCCCCGTACAACGCCTGCATTTGAAAGCGTCTTATACCTA
>DBXJ01000036.1:21947-30167 GCA_002309475.1 Bacteroidales bacterium UBA1215 | reverse complement strand
ACACATTGTTTTTGCTGCGACCTCAGTCGGTGCAAGGGGATGTGCTGCATTGAAGGCGATGCCGGAGCCCCCTTGGAAGAAGAGGAAGTGGGAATCATTGAAAACAATTTGGAGAAAATTCTTCCCTATATGACCGAACAAGGCCGGCAAGTTGTCAAAGAAAACGGCACGTTTGACTACGACATGGAAGGGCAATTGGTAACCCCTTTGATAGAAGACAAAGCCTGTGCCTTTATCTGTTACGAGCATGGCATTGCCCAATGTGCTATTGAAAAGGCTTTTTTTGACAAAAAAATAACTTTCAGAAAACCCATTTCCTGCGAATTATACCCTATTCGTTTGGAAAAACTGCAATACTACGATTCCCTCAAATATCACCAATGGGACATTTGTGAGGCTGCCCGCCGTTGCGGACAAGAGAAAAAAATAACGGTTTTTGAATTTTTGGAAGCCCCGCTGACAAGAAAATACGGCAAAAAATGGTTCCAAAAAGCAAAAAAATTGATACCTCCGGACAACTTTTCACGATAATTTTGCGTCTAACCTATAATTCAAATGTTGTCAGAAGATGAATTGATAGAAGGTTGTCTCAAAGGAGACAGAAAAGCACAACAACAACTCTACGACAGATATAGCGGAGTGATGTTTGCGGTCTGCTTGAGATATATGCCGACAACCCAAGATGCAGAAGACGCTTTGGTGACAGGTTTTACAACTATCTTTTCAAAATTAGACACTTTTGAACGGAAAGGTTCTTTGGAAGGCTGGATGAAGAAATTGATGGTGCATAATGCCATTTCACTGATTCGCAAAAATGCTAAATTCTTCTGTCAAGACGATGAAGATTTGGAGCATTTGAACGACGAACAACCGGATATTATCAGTCGTATAAGTGCCCAGGAAATTATTCAACTGATACAAACTTTGCCAGACGGATACCGGTCAGTATTTAACCTCTATGCTATAGAAGGTTATAGCTACGAAGAAATTGCACAAATGCTCAATGTAAATATAGGGACCGTTCGATCGCAATTGTCCAAAGCCAGAAAGACCTTGCAAGAAAAGATAAAGAGACAAATAGATGGAAAATAATTTTGACAGCCGGTTAAAAGAGATGTTGCAATCGCATCAAGCCATGCCTCCCAAGGCATGCTGGGAGCAAATTGCCGCCAACTTGGATGCTGTTCCCAGCCCGCAACCTTCCACACCGTCCTCGCAACTTTCTCATTCATTTTTCTCTTCCGCCATCGGAAAAGTATCCGTGGCATTAACGATAGTGTCTGTTGCCACTATCGCCACTTTTATCGCCTTGACAAACAACAACAAAGAACAAACCACCGACCTCAACCCGATAGCAACTCCACCTGCAAAGGAAGCTATTGCTATGCCGACAAACGAAGCAAGCAGTAAGCCGGCTATCATAAAAGAAGAAAAAGCCGCCACCCCTGTTGCCGCAGTCATAGACACCAATGCCGACTATGACCATGAACCTGCCACTCCCGCAGTTATGGCAACAAACATGGAACCTGTAGTTCAAAAAGAAGCAGCAACAATGGCAACAAGCACCCCTGCCAACACGCCGACTGAAAAAGAGGAGACTCCTTCAGTACAAACTGCCGCCTACACGCCGGCAGCCGGTTCGGAAGAAGAAGAGGAAGAAACAGAGGAAACTCTGCAAGTGGACATCTCTATTCCCAATATCATCACACCCAACGGAGACGGCATCAACGATTGCTTTGAAATAGAAGGCACCGGACAAACCTCCTTGAACCACATGATGATATACACCAAACAAGGAAAAGTGATTTTTGACCAAAAAAATTATAGCAACAACTGGTGTGCCGACCATGTTACAGACGGAACCTATTTCTATATTTTTAGATATCTAGTCGGAGAAAAACAATACATGCGGAAAGGTTCCATCACCGTCAGACGATAGTTTGATGGGTTGAGATAATTACAAGACCACATTCAAGTTATAAATGCAAATTTACTAAACAATTATTTTTTTCAAAAAATTAAAAATTACGCATTTTTATTGAAAAAAATGTTGTACTTTTGTATGATGTAAATACCATTCTTATGGCATGCCATAAGGATACAAAAAAAGTCAAAATACAAATTAAACTATTAAAATAGAATATGAAATAAATAATATAAATAATTAAAATTTACAGCGTTAGCTTTTATTCAAGGAACTCTGAAACTACCACTTTTTGAATCCTCCATTGAATAATAGTTGATGCCTACATATCGTAGGTGAAACTATTATGGAGGAAAGGGTGTGGTAGCCCGCAGAGTTCAAATAGAAGTATCCTGCGATTTTTTTATTCTTTAACTCTGCAATCTACCACACATGACAGAACAAGAAAAACAATTACAAATTCGTATCCGTGAATTAGAAAAGGAAATTGCCCGCCTGCAAACGGAAATCAAAAAGAACAACAAAACGCAATATGGTTTGCGTTGGATGGATGTACCTGAAGCATTCGAAGCAGCCATCGAAAACAGCATTCCTATTTTAGAAGAAGTCAAAGAAAAAGCCATTACCAACGATGACGGCAAACCGACTCATATACTTATAGAGGGTGATAATTTTCACGCCCTCACTTGTCTCAACTATACCCACAAGGGCAAAATAGATGTCATCTACATCGATCCGCCGTACAACACCGGTTCGGATGGATTTGTCTATAAAGACAAGCGTGTCTTGAATAAGTTTCCTGATGGAACAACCGTTCCGACCGACCACCCGCTACGTCATAGTTATTGGCTGTCATTCATGCACAAACGCTTGGAACTTGCCAAAAATCTGCTATCCAATAGAGGTGTTATCTTTATTTCCATAGATGACAACGAACAAGCCAATCTTAAATTACTCTGCGACCATGTGTTTGGGGAGAAAAATTTTGTTTGTACTATTGTCTGGCAAACAAAGACAGAAGCCAAAGGAATTCCACCACGAACGATGTGCGTTACAAACCATGAATACATATTTGCATACACAAAAAATGATAATTTTAAATTTGTAGGTGATTTAAGACAAATAGAAGATGGATTCTCTAACCCTGATAATGATCCTAGAGGAGCATGGAAAAGACAATATTTGCAAAGATTTGGACAAGGATTTTCAGAAAAGACTATAACAAATCCACAAAATGGAATGTCATTTACTTTTGAGACACCATATACATTTGAAAAGATGCAAAGATGGATTGACGAGGGTATTATTATTTTTCCTAAATCTTCTGAAAAATTTCCCGCGAGGAAAGAGTATTTTTCAGAATACGATAATCCTTACAAACCAATAGTAACTAACTTTGGTTTATATAGTACTAAAGTAAATAGCGAGAAATTAAAAGCAATTTTTAATGAAGAAAAAGTATTTGATTATAGCAAGCCTATTGACTTAATGAAAGATTTATTGAGACGAGCTTTTAATAAAACTTCCACTATCCTTGACTTCTTTGCCGGTAGTGGAACGACGATGCACGCGACGATACAGTTGAATGAGGAAGACGGCGGGCATAGGCAATGTATATTGGTTCAGCAGAATGAGAATAATATCTGCGAAGCAGTTACGTACGAACGCAACAAACGTGTCATGCAAGGCTACACCAACGCAAAAGGGGAGCAAGTGGCAGGATTGGGCAATTCGATGAAATACTATAAAACAGCATTTGTAGGAAAAAACACCAGTCGCCATGCTACCGATTCCGACCGTGTGGAATTGTCCCTCAAAGCAGGTTATCTGCTTGCGTTAGGAGAAAATACACTGGAAGAAATTGAAACAACAAAGTCATACCAAATTTTCACAGATAAACATGAAAAATACACTGCCGTTTATTTCACCGGCAATTTAAGTGATTTTCCCGATTTTGTAAACACAATTGAAAACATACAACAAGAAAACAAACAAGCACAGATAGCAGTTTACATTTTCTGTTGGGGTGCAGTGGATATTTATGAAAATGAGTTCGATAACCTTTCAGGCATTACCCTGAAACCCATACCCCAACCGATTTTAGATATTTATAAATCAATTAACGCGTAAAATTATGGCACAATATAATAGTTTCCCATTTCAACAAAAGGCAATAGAAGAATTAGTCGACACCTTCAAAAATCTATGGCAAACCGGTAACAATCGCTTAGAAATAACTTTTAAGTCCCCTACCGGCAGTGGAAAAACTTTTATGACCACTCATTTTATAGATTCTCTCAACCGTCAGCCCGATTGGGATGAAGATGTTGCCTTCGTATGGATTACCTTCAGCGATGACCTTGCCATGCAAAGTCGCGATAAGTTTTATGAATATTTCTTTCCCAATTTTGGAAACCAACTACTGACTATCCAAGATTTTAACAAAGGTATCTTAAACAAAAAGGACATTCTTTTTCTCAACTGGCAAAAATTGGTATCCAAAAAGGCATCCGACCGAGTGCTTCGCCGTCCTGATGATGAAAACTTGCAAAAAGAGCAAGGTTTCTATTTCGAAGATGTAGTTGAACGCACACATGCAGATAGCCGACAAATTGTTATGATTATTGATGAAAGCCATAAAAATGTAACTGATGCCGCTATTCGCGATGTGATAGACCCGCTCAATCCTCGTATTATCCTAAAAGTGAGTGCTACTCCTGAAACAGAGCCGACAATAAGTCAGATAAATCACCATGAAGCAGGTTTTGTTGAGGTGGAAATCCAAGATGTAATTAATGAAGGATTGATAAAAGAAGAAATTGTCAGTCAAACAGAGGAGGACCTCAATCTTTATAAAAACAAAGACCATGACAAACTTTTGCTCGACCTCGCCATAGAAAAACGAAATGCGATAGTAGCAGAATGGAAAAGCGTAGGAGTAAATGTCAACCCATTGGTACTTGTTCAATTGCCTAATGACGACAAGAAAACTAAAGAAACAGATGTAAAAACCAAAGAAGAAATAGTTAGCGATTATCTTATTAACGAAAAACATATTAGCAAAGACAAAATTGCCTATTGGTTTGACGGAAGGCGGGAGAATATGGATAACATAACCGACAACGATAATAAAGTGCAATTTATGTTGTTTAAATACGCTGCCGGTACTGGCTGGGATTGTCCAAGAGCTCATATCCTTGTCATGTATCGTGAAATAAAATCAAATACTTTCCATACACAAACATTGGGCAGAATACGCCGTATGGCAGTATTCGGCAAAGATTTAAGTTGCCATCCCATGCTTCGCACAGGTTACCTCTACACCAATTATCAACGCAATGAAGTACAGAATCCCGCAGATAAAAAAACGGAAAACAAACCAAAAAATATTGTTTCAGAAGTCAACAAGGTGCAAAAACAAAAAATGATTTTGAATGACACCTCGCTAAAAATAGTAAAGAAAGTTAATGAAAAGCTAAAAGACGACCTGAAAGCAAAGGAAAAAGTTGAAAAGATTATAAGTAAGGTCATTCCACAATTGGCAGAAACCACAAAAAATGCCATAAAAACATCTGAAACAGAAAAAGATACATTAGTAAAAGACATAAAAATTGAGGAACAGAAATTAGAAACAAGTGCTAAGATAAACGAAACTGTCAAAGAAATATTAGGCGATCAAGCTGATGACAAGTTAAACGGAGACCTTAATATGTTGATTTCTGAACTGATTGATTCTGTTGTTGACAATCGTATTGATAGAGAAATTGTACTTGACCCATACTTATTTACCGATTTTATTTCCAGAACTGACTATGGAGACATTGGAAAAGCAAGTATTTTTCAAAAACATTTTCATATTTCTATGAATAAATTCTTTGGAATTGACGGAAATAAAATTTATAATAAAGAAGAAATAAAGCAAATCTTTGAGAAAAAAGGAATCAGCACTTCTACTATCTTGGAAAGAGATGTAATGGTGAATGCTCATTTCAAATCGGATATCAGCAAAGAAAATGACCTTGGAAAAAATGTAAAATACGAGGTATCTGACAATGATATAGAGAAAGAATTTTCATGGAGATGTTATGAGATATTGGGCGACCAAGCCGATGACGAAACTCGTATCGGCAATGTTGCCCGTACATGGGGCACACTTAAAGAAGCAATACGGCAATGGTTTAACGAGGAACTTCCCCATAATCAAGCAATAGAACATTACAAGATATTTCTCAATGATGTGAATAAAGGTACTTCAAGCATATTCCGCACAGCAATACGTCAAGCATTGATTGAATATCGACCTATTTTAGACGATTTTTTAAAGAAAAAACGTGAAGCAGAAGAATCTAAAAAATCAACACCTTTTGTACTAAAAACAAAATATGCTTATACTGATGATTATAAGACGTTTGAACCGAGTACGCTAAGTTATGTACAGCCATTTAGACTGCCTGAAAGCTACAAAGGTAGAGACAATGAAACAGAATTCATTAAGTTTCTTGAACAACAAGTTGACAACATTGAGTGGTGGTTTAAAAACGGAACAGGCAAAGAAGCATTAGGATTCAAATATACCGATAGCTTGGAGAATATAGAAAAAACGTTCTACCCGGATTGGCTTATCAAATTTAAAGGCAATCGTATTGGCATTTTTGATACCAAAGGTGGAATTACCGCCAAATCGCAAGAAACAAAAGACAAGGCAGAATGCTTAACAAAACGTATTAATGAACTGAATCAAAAAAGTCAATTCACTTATGTAGGCGGAATTGTCATCAAAAAAGCCAATTTTTGGTATTACAATGATAATCAAATATATATATGCAACAATGAAACAGATTGGAAAGATATGATGGATTTATTCCATTAATAAATATAGTTAACCTCTAATTTTTATTTTTTCTCCTCATTGATAGTTTATGGCAACCAAGGCACATTAAAACTACCAATTTTGGCTTTATTTTCATTTTGCAAAGATAGTAATTTTTTATGAATAAAAATTGTGGCATTTATTTATTGAATACCCATACTACACATAATAAAACAAGAAAGAAAAACACCAAAAATGATAAAAAGCATTATTCTTGTTGTCCAAATTGCATTTTTATATAACCTGATATATTCCATCCTTACAGAATCTTCAAATTCATTTTCTTCTATAAAATCTTTAAATTTTTTGAAAGACCAAGAAAAGGTGAAGCAATTTGTTTTTATCTTATTTTCATATAATATTGCTCTCATTGTATGTGTTAAACCATTTACATAAAAACCTAATATCATCAAAATAACCCATATTGAAATAAAAAATAAACTTATTGTATCCATAATAAAAATTTATTCCTTTTTAGTTAAGTTAACCTCTATTTTTTCTCCTCATTGATAGTTTATGGCAACCAAGGCACATTAAATCTACCAATTTTGGTTTTATTTCATTTTGCAAAGTTACAACAAAATTTTAAACATTGCTCTTTTTTAAAGAATTTTTATTGTAATATATATAATTATCAATATTTTACATTTTTATCAACCATTAATAATTTATTATTCAGTTTATTAGCATGAAAATTAAAAATGATTTTTATATTGTTTTTTTTTGTATCTTTGTTTTTTATGATTATACCAATCTTGTTGGTATATAAAATATTGTATATGAATACATTAAGAACATTGATAAGTTGCATATTTGTACTATTTGTCAGTATGAATCTGCCAAAAGCACAAGTGTATCATTTACCCAATGGCAACTTTGAGTCGTGGAGCAATGGAATTCCTACAGGTTGGAATACATTTAACAGTGCTACCGGAACTTATGCCAGTTTTGCCTCCTCCAACCACCATAGTCAAGAAACAGGACACACAGGCAATTATTGTGTAAAAATATATTCCACTTCCATATTGGGAGTAGTTGCCAACGGAAATATGACCACCGGTCGTATCAATGCGGGAGCTATGAGTGCAGCCAGCAGTTCCAACTATAACTTTAGCGATCGTTCCAACTCTTATGCACAAGTATTCAACGGAACGCCCGATTCCATGTATGTATGGACCAAAATGACAGCAGCCAGTTCTTCTACACAGGCGACAGTGCGTGCCTATATACACGGCAATACCGACTTTATAGATCCTAACGATTGCAACACTCCCAGCCTCTACAAAGGCAAAGCCGCAGTTATTTTTACCCCGCATAGCACTTGGACACAGCAAAAAACTGCATTTGTATATGATGGCAGTTCCAGTGTAAATTATATACTCATCACCATGACCACCAACATCACCCCGGGTAGTGGTGCTGCCAA
>DBXJ01000036.1:0-21737 GCA_002309475.1 Bacteroidales bacterium UBA1215 | reverse complement strand
ATCACTTCCACCGCAGAAGACGGCATAACAATTAAAACCTATAGAATTCATTATTCTATTATCAAATCCAATAACAATACGCTGCTAAGTTTCACCTACGACACCAACAACGTATCGCATACAGTTGCCGTTACCGACACCAATATATCCATCGTATTTCCGGCAGGATTTTCATCTGTGCCGACCATCAGCAATTGTGTGTTGGCAGATACGGCAGCAAGGGCTACCATCACACAGGCAAACTCTGCCAATGGCACCGCCACTATCAAAGTAACAGCTGAAAACGGAGACATAAAAACTTATCACGTTGCATTTTCCGTTGCCTTATCCACCAATGCCTATTTGTCGGCTATTTATTACAACGGAACACCCATTTCCACTTTCAACAAAGACACACTGACATACGATATATTGCTGCCGTCGGGAACAATACTTACACCTTATGTAACTGCCACTACAGAATGGCCGGGTTTAACACCTGCTATCAGCCAGACAAGCACCCTGCCGGGTACTGCCACTATCACCGTAACGGCAGAAGACGGGGTTTCACAAAAGGTTTATACCATCCATTTTTCCGTAGGCATTTCCACCAATGCCAACCTATCGTGGATAAAATACAACAATATTCCGATTACAACTTTCCATGCAGACACATTAACCTATCATATAGAACTGCCTTATGGAACAACTACCGCCAACGTCACCGCCGCCCCGGTTGACGCCACTGCCACCATTGCCATATCGCAAGCCCCTCAAATTCCCGGTGCTGCAACTATCCATGTAACTGCAGAAGACACCAACTACCAAAAAACCTATACTGTTGATTTTTCTTTAGGATTAAGTAATGATGCCACCCTGTCGGCACTCACCTATCATATCGGCTTCGGCAGTGTGTCTGTTCCTTATTTCAATCCATTGATTAACAACTATTCCATTTCCTTGCCGGAAGGTACAACTACCACTCCTATTGTAGCTGCCACTGCCACAGACAGCCATGCGGTAGTAAGCATCACCCAGCCGGATTCCCCTAATGGAACAGCAACTATAGTCGTTACTGCAGAAAACGGCAACACCGTTAAAACTTATACCATAGATTTTAGCGTTACCTTGTCAACCAATGCCAACTTAGACTCATTATTTGTTGACGACGTGTTCTTGGCAGAATTCAATCCCAATACCACCACTTACAGTATTTCTATGGATACTGCCGTCATGCCGACAGTTACTGTAGTAACATCACATGAAAAGGCGACTTATCTTATCACTTATCCGCAAACTATTCCCGGACAAATTCAAATTATCGTAAAAGCTGAAGATACTTCTGTTACAAAGATTTATAAGTTGAATCTTACTATGACGGCCTCCAACAATGCCGATTTGGTAGATTTGGCCTATCAATTGAACAATGTTGACTACACCATTAATAATTTCCACACAGACACATTGATATATTATGTTACCTTGCCATCACAAACTGTAGCAACGCCTTTGCTTACCTATCAAACTGCTGATGCAGGAGCAAGAGTAACTGTTACCCAACCGCTTTCTCCCAATGGAGTGGGAATAGTGATGGTGATTTCCGCCGACACTTCCAATTTCAAGGTTTACCAAGTGTACTTCTCTGTAGCCGTCTCTACAGATGCCACATTGGCAAGTTTGAGCTATCAAGGAAATCCTATCCAAAATTTTGATGCAGACAGCATCTATTATTATATTGAATTACCTTATTATCAAAATATTCCGGATTCCGTTTCTGCCACTGCCCATTCCGAAGCAGCAGTAGTTTATATTCACCAAGCGGAATCCTACAACGATACGGCCATTGTCAGAGTGATAGCCGAAGACGGCATCACTACAAAAGATTATTATATTTATTTTTCAAGGCAATTGTCACCAATTGCTACATTAAGCCGGATTTCTTACACCTTAAACAATCAAGACTCTATTGTCAATGGTTTTGACAGTTCTATTTTTAATTATACGGTAAGCATTGCCGAAGAAGAATTGTCTATTCCGGTTGTTAATTATACTTTGTCGGACAGCCGTTCACATGCCTATTTCCGTCATGTACCGAATACTATCAACGATACGGCAAAAATTGTTGTAGTTGCCGAAAACAATATCGACTCAAATATTTATGAAATAGCATTTTACTACACACCTTCCTCCAATACAAGATTAGATTCCTTGTTTGTAAATGGTGTGGCAGTAGAAAACTTTCATGCCGATACACTCACTTATAATATCATATTGCCATGGGCAGAAAACAATTTGCCAATTGTTACCGCACACCAGGAATGGTCCAATGCAAGCATTCAAACTACGCAAAGCGGCTCCGTTTTTGGCACTGCCCAAATAAGAGTGATTGCAGAAAATTTAGTCAACCAAAGAACTTACACCATTCACTTTTTACAAGGTTCTAATGTAGATTTATCCGATTTGACATACACTTTAGGTCAAACAGATACTATTGGCTTCCATTCGCAAGACACTATCTATCACGTTATGCTGCCTATTGCCACCACCACGGCTCCTACATTGAATTACACGCTAATAGACAGCCGTTCTATTGTCACCGTCAAAAATGCAGCAACACCAAACGATACTGCCTATATTCGCATTGTGGGTTGGGACCAATTACAAGTAAAAACTTATTATGTGATATTTGAAGTAGAACTTTCACAAGAAGCGTTGCTGACCGATTTGAAAGTAGATGGCACCACCATTGCCGATTTCAATAGTGATACACTTCAATATGCTATTGAATATCCTTTCGGCTACAACCAAATTCCTATAGTAAGTGCAACAGCATCACAATTAGATGCCACCATCATCTATCAACAAATCAGTGCCTTCCCGGGACAAGCCGTAATTAGGGTATTGGCCGGAGACACTTCCATTTATCGCACCTATACCATTGACTTTACCGTAGAACCCGGAAATAACAATTATCTGACAACAATAACAATCAATGGAGACAGTTTAGCAGATTTTGACAAAACTATCAATAGTTATCTTGTTGAATTGGAATATGGAACAAGCGTTGTTCCTATGGTTGCCGCCTTTGCAGAAGATAGTCGGGCAAGCGTATCTATCCGACAAGCAAGCACTTTGGCAGATACGGCTTTCGTTACCGTAACTGCTATCAATGGCGACATAAACATTTATTCTGTTGCCTTCTCGGTTGCCAAAAATCCGGATGCCACTCTTTCCGATTTGTTTATCAATGGCAAACACTTAGAGAACTTTGTCAGCACAACTCGCAACTATAAATATCCGGTTCTTTCTACCTATGAAGGCATTCCTGTGGTAACGGTTGTTACAACCGATAGCGAGGCTACCTATCAAATCATTCCGGCAGAAGACATCCCCGGACAAACCAAGATAGAAGTTACCGCTGCCAATGGTGTTGACCAACAAACCTATCGTATCAATTTCTTTATTGACGACAATTTACATGTGGAAATAAATTCTGAAGAGGATGAATTCTGCGTTTACCCCAATCCTGTCAACGAACAAATAAAAATTAGAATCAATGACAATGCTGTCAATAGCATCTTTGTTTTGTTTGATATGCAAGGAAAACAAATTTATGCTACAAAACTTGAGAATTCATTAACAACTATTTCTGCTACTAATATACTTAAAGGCGTTTATTTCTATCAAATTAGAAATCAACAAGGAATATTAAAAACAGGTAAAATAGTAAAATTATAAAACAATATTGAAGAACTTAAATTTTGACTATGAATAAAAAGTTTTTACTAATATTTTTCTTTAGTCTAGTTGTTTTAGCAACACAGGCACAAAACACCTATACACTAAAAGGAAAAGTGATAGATGCACAAACCAAAGAAGGATTGTGGGGAGCACACGTTATTCCGGATTGCAAAGACGGCTCGGTTGGAGCAGTTTGTGACGAAGACGGCTCTTATATATTAACTTTGAAAAGTGCTGAATGTAATGTTAATTTCCATTTTTTAGGTTATGAAACTATCACCAAAACTGTGTCATTTAAAGGTGTTCGCACCATGACTATCAACATTGAATTGGCTACCACCGCTCAACTTAAGA
Organism: Bacteroidales bacterium UBA1215; assembly: GCA_002309475.1. GTDB lineage: Bacteria > Bacteroidota > Bacteroidia > Bacteroidales > WCHB1-69 > UBA1205. The sequence goes on along the minus strand of DBXJ01000036.1, from coordinate 17,663 downwards.
ATGGCGTGGAAGTGACTGCTCAACGATATGAAATGAAACGCGATGAGTCCGTCTCTTCTATTGAATATGTCGGTTCCAAATACATTCAAGACAACAATATCACATCTTTAGACGATGCTTTTGACCAAGTAGGCGGTTTGGTGATTGTTGACAACGAGCCACAAATGCGTGGCGGTAGCGGATTTAGTTCCGGTATGGGCAGCCGCGTGATGATTATGATGGACGAAATGCCGGTGATGAGAGTAGATGCCGGTCGTCCTGCTTGGAATTTGATACCTATGGAAAATATTGAGCAGATTGAGATATTGAAAGGAGCTTCTTCTGTATTGTACGGATCGTCTGCCATTACAGGTGCTATCAACGTACGGACGGCTTATCCCAAAGGAAAACCGGAAACAAAGGTATCTCTTTATACAGGCATGTATTCTCGTCCAAAAGTAGATTATCGTTGCAGTTGGGAAAAAGGAACGGTGCCATTGACAGGAGGTTTTAGTGTTTCTCATGCAAGAAAAATCAAAAAATTAGACCTTGTGCTCAGTGTGGAATATGCCCACGATGACGGCTTTGTCAATTATTGTGACGCCGATTCTATTGCATCTTCTAAAGCAAGCCTGTACGAAGATTGGATGCATGGCAGTTCTTCTTTTGACTTTGACGATACCAGCAAATACGAAAAATTAGTAAAAGAAAATCGTGTTAGAGCCAATTTCGGTACCAGATACAATGTCAACGAAAATATGAGTTTTGGCTTGAACGGAAACTTTATGTATTCCAAAAATGTGATGACACACTTCTGGCTGAATGCTGACAACGGCATGTACAATGTATATCCCGGTTCTGTCACCAAAATGCGTGACATCATGTTTTTTGTAGATCCTTTCTTCAAATATTATGCTAAAAACGACCAAGTTCATTCTTTGAAAGCAAGAATCATGTATAGCAACAATTTTGCTACAGGAGATCAAGACAGTCGTTCTGAAATGTATTATTTGGAATATCAATATGCGAAAAAGTTTAAAAAAGCCGGCAATCTGCAACTCTTTACCGGTGCCGTCGGACAATTTGCCCGTTCGCAGGGAAATGTTTTCTCCGGTGTGAGCATTTTAGATACAGGACAACCTATTTTGCCAAAATACTCCGGCAATGGTGCCGTTTATGTTCAATTGGAGAAAAAATTCCTCCGTCAAGAAAATCTTACCTTATTGGCAGGAGGTCGCTATGAATACTACCAAATTTTTGAAGAATTCGGACACTTTTTAGCTGACCCTGAATCCGGCAACTATGTGGAGGCGAAACCTGTCTTCCGTGCCGGTATCAACTATAATATTGTACGTTCGTTTACTTTCTTCCGTGCTTCATTCGGACAAGGATATCGCTTCCCCAGCATAGGCGAACGCTATCTGACTACCAAAGTCGGCATTTACGGATTCTATCCCAACCCCGACCTGCTATCCGAAACAAGTTGGAATGTGGAATTGGGCGTACAACAAATGTTCAAATTGTTAGGATTTAAAGGTTGCTTTGACATAGCATGGTACTATCAAAAATACAACAACTATGTGGAATTTTTCTTAGGACCCTGGCTGACAGCTGAACAAGAACCAAGACCATTCTACCGCTATGGTTTCAAATTCTTCAATACCGGTCAAGCAAGAATTATGGGTGTAGATGCCAATATCGCCGGAGAAGGTAATATCGGCAAAAAAGTAAAATATACCCTTTATTTTGCTTATTCCTATACCAACCCGAAAGTGATAGACACCAACAAAATATTCACTTCTACCATGACCAATGACTATTGCTACATGAATACTTCAAGCGACACCAGTGGTCAAATTATGAAATATAGAATTGAACACATGCTCAAATTGGATTTCAATTTCAAATTCTTTGACTTGTTTTCTGTCGGCATGAATGCTCAATATTATAGTTTGATGAAAAATGTAGATAATTTCTTCTACACGATGGACCGATTCAATGAAGAAGCTCCTCGTGCCGTTAGAGGTTCCAAACAGGCATTTCCTTTTGACGGCTTGCAAGCCTATAGAGAAAATCACCGCAGCGGAACTTGGGTTTGGGGACTGACAGCCAACATAGAACTATGGAATATAAAACTTTCTGTTCTCGTCAGCAATTTGTTCAACAAAGAATATTCTTTGCGACCTATGTGTCCTGAGGCACCACGTTTGACAACCATTCAATTAGTATATAAATTTGTAGAAGGCGAACCTGCCTTCCCTAAAAGAAAACATTAACAAGAACATTAACAATATTTATTAAATAAAAATTTTATGAAAAGAGTAAGTTTATTTTTGGTAGCCGTAATGGCAGTTTTATCAGTTAACGCACAAACATTTCCCGATGGCGGATTTGAAAATTGCTGGATGCAATACACCTGCGAAAAAGGAAAATATTGGGATTTTGTTGAAGATCACTTTCTTACCACCCTTAATCAACTTTATGACATGTCTTCAGAAAGCGGTATAGCTCCACTAACAGCTTTCAGAGAAGAAGATGCTTATGAAGGAAACTATGCCGTAAAACTTGTTTCCGACACCATGAATTTTGGTAACGAACGTATCTTTTTACCGGGTGCATGCGGTACACTACATATTGACATTTTCAACATTGATTGTGTATTAGGCAATCCTTTTACTCATCGCCCGACCGCTATGAGCGGCTATATGAAATATGCACCGGTTAACGGAGATTCTGCAGCCATTGAAGTGGTTTTGAAGAAAAATTCCGTTGCAATCGGCTCCGGAAAAATTATGTTCTACAATGCTGTAAATGCTTACACTAAATTTACAGTTGACATTAACTATACCAGCGAAGCTACTCCAGACTCGGTGATAGTAATTGTTGCTTCAAGTGCTAACTACGATTTTACAAGCATTGAAACTTTAATGAAATGCAATGGCCAAATAGGTAGCACTATCTATATTGACGAATTGGCATTTGAATATGGAGATGGTGTAAAAGAATTACTTTTATCCAATACTCATGTAAATGTTTACCCCAACCCTGCCTGCAAGCAATTAAACATTCAATTAGAACAAGATGTTGAAGGTGAAGTAATTGTATATGACAACAACGGCAAACAAATGCTCAACCAACAAGTCAACGGCAAACAATTTTCTATTGATATCAACACCTTGGCAACAGGACATTATTTCTTAAACATTGTCAACAATGATCAGAAAATAATAGCAAGCAAACAGTTTGTAAAAGAATAATTACAAACTATATTCCATATAAGGCGGTAATCTTACCGCCTTTTTTTATTTTTATATTGAATTATTTAGTACCTTTGCATTCTAAAATTCTATGAAAGAATATCCTCTTTTATCGACTATAAATTCTCCTGTTGATTTGAAGAAATTGCCTGAAAATCAATTGGAAGCACTATGTGCTGAGTTGCGGCAATACATTATTGAACAAACTGCTACCAACCCAGGACATTTAGGTTCAAGTTTAGGTACTATCGAACTCACTGTTGCCATTCACTACGTTTTCGATACACCAGATGATAAATTAGTCTGGGATGTCGGCCATCAAGCTTATGCTCACAAAATTCTTACCGGCAGAAGAGATGCCTTTGTGAATAATAGAAAATTGAATGGTATCAGCGGTTTTCCAAAAATGGCAGAAAGTGAATACGATGCCTTTGGTGTAGGACATTCTTCCACCTCCATATCTGCTATTTTGGGCATGGCAACTGCCTCCGCTTTGGAAGGCAATACCCAACGAAATCATATTGCCGTTATCGGTGATGGAGCGATGACAGGTGGAGAAGCTTTTGAAGCCTTTAATCACGCAGGCAATACCGACACCAATATGTTGGTTATTCTTAATGATAACGGCATGGCCATTGACAAAAATGTTGGAGGTCTGCACAATTATCTTACAAAACTTTCTACCTCTTCTACTTACAACAAATTCAAAGACAAAATATGGGATCTTTTAACTAGAAAAGATAACCAAGCAAAAAGAGCAAGAAACATCATTCAACGTACACAAAAAGCCATCAAAGGCGGATTTTTGGAAAATAGCAATGTTTTTGACCAAATAGGTCTTCGCTATTTTGGTCCTATCGACGGACACGATGTAATATTATTGGTGAAAGTATTGAGAGGTTTGAAAAACATTGCCGGTAAAAAAGTGCTGCACTGCATCACCATAAAAGGCAAAGGATTGAGACAAGCCGAAGAACAACAAACATTGTATCATGCTCCGGGTTGCTTCAATGCTGAAACAGGAGATGTTATCAAAGTGGCATTTGAACCCGACAAAGTAGAAAAATATCAAAAAGTGTTTGGCACCACTTTGGTAGAACTCGCAGACAACAATGACAAAATTGTCGGCATTACACCCGCCATGGCAGTTGGCTGCTCTATGGATATTATGATGAAAAAATACCCCGACAGATGTTTTGATGTCGGCATTGCAGAACAACATGCCGTCACATTTTCCGCAGGATTGGCAACGGCAGGTTTTATTCCTTTCTGTAATATCTATTCCACTTTTTTGCAACGTGCCTACGACCAAGTTATACACGATGTAGCTCTACAAAATCTTCATGTGATATTTTGTATCGATAGGGCAGGTATTGTTGGAGAAGATGGTTCTACCCACCATGGCGCATTCGATTTGGCCTACTTGCGATGCATTCCCAACATGATTGTTTCAGCACCAATGAACGAATTGGAATTGAGGAATTTAATGTACACTGCCACTGAAACAAAAAGTCCGTTTGCCATCCGCTATCCTCGTGGAAATGGTGTCCATGTAGCATGGAGAAACCAACCTTTTGAATTATTACCAGTCGGCAAAGGCATTGCCTTGAAAACAGGAGAAAAAACCGCCATTTTATGCTTAGGACACATTGCCAATCAAGTTTTAAAAGCCGATGAAATTTTGTCAGAAAAACATCACAACATTGGCATCTACAATATGCGATTTTTAAAACCAATTGATGAACAATTGCTAATGTCGGTATGCAATCACTACCAAAACATCATCACCATTGAAAACGGATGCAAAATAGGAGGTTTGGGAAGTGCGGTTGCTGAATTTATCACTTGTCACAACCTCAGCAATCATCTTGAAATAATGGGCATACCCGATAAATTTATTGAACAAGGAACCGTGGAAGAATTACACAAAATATGTCATATTTCCATTAACGACATTATAGATATGGTGGAAAAAATAGATAAATAAAGTTTAATTTCGTTGCTTTTTGAAATATTATCTGCAATGTACTAAATATTACTAAAAAAAATTGTACTTTTGTGCTATGGAAGAAATGATTTTGATATTAGATTTTGGATCACAAGTTACACAATTGATAGGCAGACGTTTACGCGAATTGAATGTTTACTGTGAAATACATCCTTACAACAAGGTGCCGGCAATCGACAAACATATCAAGGGTGTTATTTTGAGTGGCAGCCCCTCTTCAGTTCGTGACGAAAAGGCTCCTTATGTAGATTTATCCGATATAAAAGGCAAAAAACCTTTGTTAGGTATTTGTTACGGAGCCCAATTTATAGCACAACATTTTGGCGGAGAAGTCAATGGCTCTATTGCTCGTGAATATGGCCGAGCTATGCTGACAATAGAAGATAATCAATCATTATTATTCAAAAATGTAAGCAAAACAAGTCAAGTTTGGATGAGTCATGGTGATACCATTGCAAAATTACCACAAGGTGCTCACATTATTGCCTCTACAGACGATGTTGTCAATGCCGCTTACAAAATTGATGGAGAAGACACCTATGCAGTACAATTCCATCCGGAAGTTTTCCATACTAAAGAAGGTCCACAAATTTTAGCCAATTTTGCTTTAGAAATCTGTGGTTGCAAGGGAGACTGGACACCTGCATCATTCATTGAAAATACTATTGACAGTTTGCGTCAACAACTTCACGATGATAAAGTTATCCTTGGTCTTTCCGGTGGAGTTGATAGTACTGTAGCAGCAGTTTTGCTCAATAAAGCCATCGGCAAAAATCTTACTTGCATTTTCGTTGACAATGGTCTATTACGAAAAAATGAATTTGAAGATGTGCTTGAATCATATAAAGAAATGGGTTTGAATGTAATAGGCGTTCATTCAGGACCATTATTTTTGAAAAAACTGGAAGGTGTTACCGATCCTGAAGAAAAACGAAAAGCTATCGGCAATACTTTTATAGATGTTTTTGAAGCCGAATCCAAGAAAATTATAGGAGCTAAATGGTTGGCACAAGGCACCATTTATCCGGATGTAATTGAAAGTGTAAGTGTAAACGGACCAAGTTGCAAGATCAAATCTCACCACAATGTAGGCGGTTTGCCGGAAAAAATGAATCTGAAGATTGTAGAACCACTACGCACTTTGTTCAAAGACGAAGTTCGTCGTGTAGGTCGCTCTTTGGGTATCAAACGAGAATTAATTGGTCGTCATCCTTTCCCCGGTCCAAGTTTAGGAATTCGTATTTTAGGAGCTGTCACCGAAGACAAACTTCGTATTTTGCGTGATGCTGACGACATTTTTATCAAAGGATTGAGAAACTGGAAATGTGAATTGCCAAGTGCCTCTTATCCTAATGAAATGGCTGACAACTTATATGATAGCATTTGGCAAGCAGGCACTATTTTACTGCCGGTAAAATCTGTCGGCGTAATGGGAGACGAACGCAGTTATGAATATACCATTGCCTTACGTGCTGTCATCTCCACAGATGGAATGACTGCCGATTGGGTACATCTCCCCTATGAATTTTTAGCCAATATCTCTAATGAGATTATCAATAAAGTAAAAGGTGTAAATAGAGTTGTTTATGATATCAGCTCCAAACCGCCTGCAACTATAGAATGGGAATAAAAATCAATCTGCTATGAAACGTAAACTTATATACTTGTTGTTATTGGTTGCCATCACTACCTTATCAATGGCCCAATCCGGAAAAACAACACAAACTCGTATTGAGAACAAACGATTGTTCTACGTACACGAAGTCGTGAAAGGTCAAACACTATACGGACTCGGAAAATTGTATTCTGTACCGGTGGATACCATCATAAAATACAATCCCAACACCGAAAACGGACTTTCCATCGGACAAAAAGTAAATATTCCTTTTGGCAATCAATTAGTGGAAGTTTATACAACCAAAAGTGGCGATTCTTGGTATAGCATTGCTAAAAGTCACGGCATTACAGAAAGTGCTTTGTTAGCACTAAATCCTGACAAGGTGCAAACAACTACACTCAACATAGGCGACCTTATCACTGTCCCATATATTGCTAACGAAACAAGTGAAATTGCCACCTCCATCAGTGGCAAAAAAACTACTCCACCTACTAACAATAATAAAACTAATCATAACCAGAATATTGTTGTGGAAAAAAGCAATATTATTCATACTGTTGTTGCCGGAGAAACACTTTATAGTATTGCTCGTAAATATGACAAAACTATCAACGAACTACAAGCCGCTAATCCCGGTTTGACAGAAAATATTTCTATTGGACAGAAAATTACCATTCCTGATGTGAAAGGAGTCTATTCTCCAAAAGAAACTTCTTACAATCAAGTTGTTGTAAGCGTTAATCGTGAAGAAAATCAAAAAATCCGGCTGGGAGAAATGAAGAACCAATATATTGTTTATATGTTTATTCCTCTTTATCTGCAAAGTTCTGAAATTGAAACTACTAATATAAAGACTTTAGAAGACTATAACCATATAAAACAATTTTCTTTCATCCAATTTTATGAAGCATTACTATTGGCTACAGAAGATATTTCCAATAAATATCCCAACATTAATATCAAATTGAAAGTGGAAGACGTCAACAATATTTCTGCAACCAAAATGAATCAACTTATCAACAATGGAGATTTGTTGGATGCCGATTTGATTATTGGACCTTTTTTCTCTAAAGAATTTTCCGTTTTGTGCCAATATGCTCAAAAACACAATATTTGTTTAGTCAACCCATTTTCAATGACATTTGACGGTTGTGGCAGTTTTGTCTATAAAGCAACGGCTTCTTATAAAAATCAAGCCATCAAATTTGCAGAATATCTACTCAGCAAATATACAACCGGCAATATTATCATTGTAAATAATCAATCCAATAACGAACAAAACAAAATTGCTGAATATAAAGTCATTTTTAACAATATGCTAAGCAATTTCAGCATACGGGAAGTCAACATGCAATCATCAGGTATTGCAGGTATAAAAGCTGCCATCCGCCCTGACTGTGAAAACTTTGTATTCTCTTTCTTTGAAGGAGAAATCACCGTCACCAACTTTGTACAAACCATGTATGCCGGCAAATATCAAAATGTTACTTTTATTGTGCCGGAATCCTGGTTAAACTATGACAATATTGAAACCGAATATTTTATGGATTTCAAAACCCATTATATCAGTTCCTATTTTGTAGATTATAGCAATCAAAATGTTATCAATTTCTTAAATAAATTCAGACAAAAATATAGCATTGAACCAACATTGAAGCAATTTGCCTTCCAAGGTTATGATATTACCTACTATTTTTTGAGCAGTTTGTGTGAAAAAGGTACTACTTTTCAAGCATGCAATACTCCAAATGACTATTTGCTTTCCACAAAATTTGAATTTAAGCCACTTAATGCCAATACTTTAGAAAATTCTTTCGTAAATATCTTCAAAATCAAAGACTATCACTTTGTTGAAGCTACTAACGATATAGACGAAGAAGATACCAAAGTCAACAAAAAGAAACGATAGATGAATTTCAAGAAGTTTGCCTGCTTTGTTTGTCTATTCTATCTTATCTTGTCATCTTGCCACCGTCAAAACGACAATGAAGATAGAACTGTTTTTCGTTACAACGAATCCGCAGGCATTACTTCTTTAGATCCGGCTTTTGCCAAAGACCAAGCCAACATTTGGGCTTGCAATCAATTGTATAATAGTTTAGTACAATTAGACAGCCAACTCAACATTCTCCCTTGTCTGGCTACCTCTTGGACTATTTCTGAAAACGGAAAAGTATATCGCTTCATACTGGCTGACAGTGTCTATTTCCACAACACCGAATTCTACCAATTTCCCGACAACAAAAGAAAAATGGTAGCAGAAGATGTTGTTTATAGTTTCAACCGTATTGTAGATAAATCTGTTGCTTCCCCGGGAGCATGGGTTTTTAATATGGTAGAGCAAGACAAAAACGGCAAATATGCATTTATTGCATTGAACGATAGTACTATAGAAATACATTTAAAGGAAAATTTTCCACCTTTTCTGGGCTTGCTATCTATGCAATATTGTTCTGTTGTTCCGCACGAAGTGGTGGAGAAATATGGAAAAGATTTTCGTAAATACCCTGTAGGAACAGGTCCTTTCCAATTCAAAACTTGGGCAGAAGGCGTAAAATTGGTCATGCTGAAAAATCCTGACTACTTTGAAAAGGATGACAAAGGAGAACGACTGCCCTACTTAGATGCCGTTTCTGTTTCTTTTATTATTGACAAACAATCCGTATTTATGGAATTTGTAAAAGGGAATTTGGATTTTATGTCCGGTCTTGACGCCTCTTACAAAGACGAATTGCTCACACAAGACGGAGAACTAAATCCCCTCTACAAAAAACGAATCTACATGCTATCAATGCCTTATCTCAATACCGAATATTTAGGATTTTTGATGGACAAAAAAGATAAAAATAATCCATTGTTAATCAAAGAAATAAGGCAAGCTATCAACTATGGATTTGACAGAAAAAAAATGTTGCGTTTTCTAAGAAGCAACATAGGAGTTGCCGGTATTCATGGAATTATTCCTTATGGCATGCCACCTTATGATACAAATGCCGCCTACGGCTATGACTACAATCCTAAAAAAGCACTCGCACTTTTAGAAAAAGCTGGCTACCCTAATGGTAAAAATTTGCCTCCTATAAAATTGTATGTTACTGAAAATTATATGGATATCACACAATATATTGCTCATGAATTGGAACAGATTGGCATACATATTGAAATGAACAAGCTACAACCTGCCATTTTAAGACAATTTATCTCGCAATCGCAAATCCCATTTTTCCGTGGATCATGGATTGCCGATTATCCCGATGCTGAAAATTATCTTTCACTATTTTATTCTAAGAATTTCTGTCCCAACGGACCTAACTATACACACTATTCCAACCCGCATTTCGACAAACTTTATCAATTATCACAATCTTCTACCGATGAAGAAATGCGAATGAAATATTATCGTCAAATGGATAGTTTGATGATGAACGATGCTCCTGTAGTGATTTTGTACTACGACCGCGTACTTCGTTTTGTACAAAACAATGTGGAAGGGATGGAAAACAATAGCATGAATTTGCTGACACTCAAGCGTGTAAGAAAAAAACAACATCAACCATGAAAGAATACAAAAGAGTATTGACAATTGCCGGTAGTGATTCAGGTGGTGGTGCCGGCATCCAAGCAGACATCAAAACTATTTCTGCTTGTGGTTGTTATGCCATGTCCGCAATCACTTCTATCACTATTCAAAACACGTTAGGAGTAATTGATGTGATGCCTGTTCCCGAACATATTGTGGCAGCACAAATAGATGCTGTTGTCGGGGATATTGGTGTTGACGCTGTTAAAATCGGCATGCTGAATTCTTCCAACATCATTTTGTCAATTCAAAAAACACTCAAAAAATATCAAATTAAAAATATTATCCTTGACCCTGTGATGGTTTCCACATCCGGACATCAACTTATAGAAGATAGTGCTATCAATACCTTGAAAAACCATCTTTTGTTAGATGCTCGAATCATCACTCCCAACATTCCGGAAGCTGAAGTTTTGTTGGGAAAATCTATTGAAAGTCAATCACAACTGCCAATGTTTGCCAAAGAACTTTCGCAAGGAAAAGTATCAGTTTTGCTAAAAGCAGGACACCTCCATGACAATACTTTGATAGATATTTTTTACAATGCAGAAACGAACGAAACTATTGAATTGCCGTCTCCAAGAGTAAATTCCAACAATACACACGGCACCGGCTGCACGTTATCATCGGCAGTGGCATCGTTTATTGCTCGCGGATTTGCTCTCAACGAAGCGGTAAAAATGGCAAAAGATTATATCTCCGGTGCTATTCTTGCAGGTAGCGAATACTCTATCGGCAATGGACATGGTCCTGTATGCCATTTCTATCAATGGTGGAAATAAGAATATAAAACAGTGTCAACAACTGCAACATTTTGGTCTAAATATCCGTTAACACGTGTGCTCATCGCATTCATTGTGGGTATTTTACTTGCCTTTTACAACCTTATTATTCCATTGAACCCTGTCATCTCTTTAATATGTATTTTGATAGGAATTTCTTTAAGTATTTTTCTGCAAAAAATTGAAAATATTCCCGGTTGGATTCCTGCTTTTGTATTAATAATCAGTATTTTATTGGCGGGAATTTTGTACACACAAATTTATATCAAACATCACGAAGTGGCTGACAACATTTGTTGCAACACCACACAAACTTTCACTGCCACTATTTGCGAAGCCCCTATTGAAAAAAGCAATAGCGTCAAACTTATTGTCAATATCAACGACATACAAGTTGACTCTGCATGGCAACCATCTAAAGGCAAAGCCTTACTCTACTTGGCAAAAGATTCCTTGGCTTTGCAAACAAAATATGGAGACAAACTATTAATTGCGGCTAAACTCAATACAATTGACGCACCTAAAAATCCTCATGAATTTAACTACCAAAGACATTTGAAAGTTAAAAACATCTATTTGCAATCCTATTGTAATTCAACCCAATGGACTACATTAGACACACATCAAGGCAACCCTATTATGGCATTTTCAATTGGTTTGAGAAACAAATTTTTGCAGATTTTCAAAGATGCCGACATGAGTATGCAAGAATACAGCATTATTGCTGCCATGCTATTAGGTTGCGACGATTATATTGACCCTGAACTTTCCAAAAGTTATTCCTCTGTGGGAGCAAGCCATATTTTGTGTGTTTCCGGTATGCATATCGGAATTATTTACATGATTCTCAATTTCTTATTGTCCTTTATGGACAAAAAACCTTCCACAAAAAAGTTAAAATCAATCATACTGCTTTTATTTATATGGCTCTACGCCTGTATGACAGGACTTTCACCCTCTGTCATGAGAGCTGCCACTATGTTTTCTTTTGTCGCATTTGCAGGACTGCTAAATAGAAAAAATAATATTTACAACAGCCTGCTAACTTCTATGACATTATTGCTGATTATCAATCCTTTGAATATTTTTGCCGTAGGATTTCAATTTTCCTATCTGGCAGTGTTTGGTATTGTATGGCTCAACAAATTATTTTATAATCTCTATACTTGCAAAACAAAATTGGGCAATTATCTATGGAATATTATCTGCGTCTCGCTTACCGCACAAATTTCCATTGCACCGCTATCTGCTTTTTATTTTCATCAATTTCCCAATTATTTTTTGCTTACCAACGTGATTGTCATCACTTTAGCACCGTTTGTTATTGGTTTAGGCATTGCTGTATTAACCTGCTCATTTTGGGCTCCGCTTTACAAACTTCTTGCCTACTGCCTCACCTTGCTCATCCGTTTGATGAACAATTTGGTGGTGGGTATTGACAATATCCCGTATTCTTCTACTAAAGGCATTTGTTTTTCCCCTATCCAAACTATTCTTATCTATATTTTTATAGCAACTTTGTTTTGTGCTTTGCTCTATAAATACAAAGATTGCATATTTTTATCCCTCAGTACGCTAATTGTATTTCTGTCTTTAGAGTTTTACAATCAATTCAGAGTCAACCATCTAAACGAAATTGTTATATATAGTTCTCGTTCCACACCTATTATCGATCATTTTCAAGGCAGAAATTGCACTTGCTACTATAGCGATTGTAGTTGCATAAAAAATATTGACTTCAGCTGTCAAGGCAATCGTATTTATAATCGTTCAAAAAACATTGAAAGCTATGGAAATAGTCACTATATTGACTTTGGTGAAAAAAATTGCCTGATTATTGACCAACCCATCATACCTAATGATGAAAAAATTACCGTTAACTATTTGATTTTAAGTCAACAATTACAAAATATGGAAACTATCTGCCAAAGATTTTCATTTGATACGCTCATTATTGACGGCAGTTTTTCCTATTATCAACGAGAAAAATTGCTTTCCTCTTGTGAACGGTTGAATATCAAATATATAGATTTATCCCAACAAGCCCTGATCTTACCTTTGGGAAAATCATAGAAAAAATGATACCTTTGCAAAATCGTTTAAAACAAGTTTCTAAGATGAAAAGATTTTTACTTATTTTTACTATTGTTTGTTGCTCATCTATTGTTTTTTCACAATCCCTCCTTTGGGAAATTACTTCAAAAAACAACAAAGTATCTTATCTTTATGGCACTATTCACATTCAAGATAAGAAAGTTTTCGCTTTTGACAGCACTGTTATCAATGCTCTTAATTCATGTGAAGCATTTGCGGCAGAATTGCTCTTGGACGAAATTACAACAGAAGTCTCTCAAGCCATATTTATGAAGAACAACACCATCAAAAATCTCACAACCAACGAACAATACCGCATCATTGACAGCACCTGCAAAGCCTCTGCAGGTCATGGAATCATGTTGTTAAACACCATGAAACCATTTTTTGTATTAAGCTACTTACAACAAACATCTATGCCAAAAGATGTTGAAACTGCTTTGGATGTCTATCTACTGCAATTGGCAAGAAAAAATAATCAAACTTGTTATGGCTTAGAAACTTTTGCTGACCAAATAAAAGCAATTGACAACATCAGTTTGGAAAATCAAATTGATATGCTCATGGAAAGTATTAAAGATACGTCTAACTCGTATGAGACTTTATTAGATGCCTATTTGAATTTTGATTTGAACAAATTATTAGACCTGTTACAAGATTCTAACGGGGCTTCCTTATCTTTAGACGACATGCTTGTAAACAATAGAAATACTACCATGGCAAAACAATTTGCCAAAATTGCAAAAAAACAAACACTTTTTTGTGCTGTTGGAGCAGGTCATCTGCCCGGAGACAAAGGAATAATCGCTCTTTTAAGGAAAAAAGGATTTACCGCAAAAGCCATTCCCTTTACATGGATAGAAAAATAACTATTCCATCAATTTTTTATACCGAACTTTTTTTGTTTCTTCACCTAAACGCTTTTTGCGATTTTCTTCATATTCGGTGAAAGAACCTTCAAAGAAATATACTTGTGCATCACCTTCAAAGGCCAAAATATGCGTACAAATTCTATCTAAAAACCATCTATCGTGAGAGATAACAACCACACACCCGGCAAAATTTTCCAAAGCCTCCTCTAAGGCTCTTAATGTATTGATATCTATATCATTAGTAGGCTCATCCAATAACAAAACATTCGCCTCTGACTTTAATGTCATGGCCAAATGCAAACGATTTCTTTCTCCACCTGACAACACCCCTGTCTTTTTGCCTTGGTCTGATCCACTGAAATTAAATCTGGAAATATATGCCCTTGAATTGACAATTTTCCCTCCTAAAGTCATTTGCTCTGCTCCTCCGGAAATAGTCTCATAAATGGTTTTTTCCGGATCTATTTCCACGTGCTGTTGGTCAACATAAGCCAATTTAACAGTCTCTCCTACAATAAATTCTCCCGAATCGGGCTTATCTAAACCCATTATCAATCTAAACAAAGTTGTTTTGCCTACACCATTGGGACCAATAACTCCTACAATAGCATTAGGCGGCAGATTAAAATTCAAATCTTCATACAAGATTCTGTCACCAAAACACTTGCGAACATGCTTTGCTTCAATTACATTGTTCCCCAAACGAGGCCCATTGGGAATAAATATCTCTAAATTCTCTTCCCTTTCTTTTACATCTTCATTCAACAATTTATCATACGCATTCAACCTTGCTTTTGACTTGGCTTGACGTGCTTTGGGTGCCATTCTCACCCATTCCAATTCTCTTTCCAAAGTTTTTTGACGTTTCGACTCTTGCTTTTGTTCCATTTTTAAACGATTGGATTTTTGTTCCAACCAAGAAGAATAATTTCCTTGCCAAGGAATTCCTTCTCCACGATCCAATTCCAAAATCCAACCTGCCACATTATCCAAAAAATAACGGTCGTGCGTAACGGCAATAACCGTTCCCTTGTATTGTTGCAAATGCATTTCCAGCCACTGCACAGATTCAGCATCCAAATGGTTGGTCGGCTCATCCAATAACAATACATCCGGTTCTTGCAACAATAATCGGCACAAGGCTACCCTACGTCTTTCTCCTCCGGACAATGTCTTCACTGAAGCATCTGCATCAGGACAATTCAAGGCATCCATAGCCCGACTGAGTTTTGCATCCAATTCCCATGCATCGTGTTGCTCTATCAACTCTGTCAATTCTCCTTGTCTTTCAATTAGTTGATTCATTTCTTCATCGGTCAATTCCTCTGCAAAACGATTGTTGACTTCCTCATATTCTTTCAAAATGGCAACCACCTCACTCACACCTTCCATCACAACTTCCTTTACCGTTTTGGAATTGTCCAATTGAGGTTCCTGCGGAAGATAACCCACCGAATATCCCGGAGAAAACACTACTTCACCTGAAAAAGACTTGTCAATTCCGGCAATAATCTTCAGCAAAGAAGATTTTCCTGCTCCATTCAATCCCAAAACACCTATCTTTGCTCCATAATAGAACGATAAATAGATATTTTTCAATACTTGTTTGCCGGGGTTGTATGTCTTACTGACATTTACCATTGAGAATATAATTTTTTTGTCGTCTGCCATAATGCTTATTTTATTTTGGCAAAAATACTTAAATTTTGCTATCAAATATTCATTTTTAAAAAATTTTTTAATTTTTCTCAAATAATTGTTGTACATTTGCTTGTTTAAAATATCATTATAATGAATAACAATGTAATTATTTCAGGAATACAACAAATAGGTGTTGGCGTTCCAAATGTTTATCCTGCAAGAGATTGGTATAGAAGATTTTTTGGATTTCGTGTAAAAATGTTTGATGAAAAAGCCATTGCAGATATTATGGCTCCGTATATGGGCGGGCAGGCTCGTTCCCGCCACGCAGTATTGGTGGTCAATTTGCAAGGTGGCGGTGGTTTTGAAGTATGGCAACATACCGGTCATGCTCCTAATTATCCGAAATTTAAAATTCTTCCGGGAGATTTAGGCATTTTTTGCTGCAAAATTAAAAGCAAAGATATAGAAAAAAGTTATCAAGCACTATCTAAATACGGGTTAGAGATGAGTCCTGTTTTTACTGATAAAAACGGCGAAAAGACTTTCCTGTTAAGAGATGCTTACAACAATATTTTCCAAATGGTAAAAGGTGACAATTGGTACATGGACAGAAACTTTCATTGCGGAGGCGTCTATGGAGCCATGATTGGCACACAAGATATGGAAAAATCTATCGACTTTTACAAAAATATTTTGGGTTACGATGTCATCGTCAGCGATGAAACCGGTAATTTTGAAGATTTTGCCTATCTAAATGCCCCGGGACAATTTCGAAGAGTTGTTCTTACCCATAGTCAACCACGAACCGGCTCATTTTCAAAGATTTTTTCCGACTCTCAAATAGAATTAGTTCAATCTTTGGATAGAACCGACATTCACAAAATTTTTGAAGGAAGAATGTGGGGAGACGTGGGATTTATTCAAATCTGTTTTGATATCACCAATATGGATGCTATGGAAAAACGTTGCCAAGAATTTGGCTACCCATTCACCATTGATAGCAGAAAAAAGAGCGGAAAATTCGACATGGGAGAAGCTACCGGACATTTCGCCTACAATGAAGACCCCTCCGGCACTTTGATAGAATATGTTGAAACAGAGAAAATTCCTATTTTAAAGAAATTTAATATTTATCTAAATCTCAAAAAAAGAGATCGTAGTAAGCCTCTGCCGGATTGGATACTGCATTTATTAAAATTTATGGAAAAATAAATTATGACAGAATGGGCGGTTGTTACAGGAGGTAGTTCCGGCATTGGATATGCCTATGCACAACAAATAGCGAAAAAAGGTTACAATATCCTTTTGGTAAGCAACCAAGAAGAGGCTTGCCAAACTTGTGCAAAACAATTACAAGACGACTACTCCGTTGACACAAAAATTTTAGTTTTAGATTTGGCAAGAGAACATGCGGCACAACAAGTTTTTGATTTCTGCCGACAAGAAAATCTTGTAGTAGAAGTCCTGATTAACAATGCCGGTATGTTCTTTTGGGACAATCTTACCCATGTTGATCCTCAAAAAGTGCTTGCTATCACACAATTGCATATTACCACACCGACCATGTTGTGTAGATTGTTTGCCCAAGACATGCAAGAACGGCACAAAGGCTATATTCTCAATGCCACTTCCATTTGTGCATGGATGCCTTTTCCGACACTCGCCAACTATACCAGTACAAAATCTTACTTGCGAAAATTCAGTCTCTCACTTCACTACGAAATGAAAGATGTAGGTGTACATGTTACACATGTAGCCCCGGGAGCTGTTGACACCGGTTTATATGGTTTGAAGGACTCCGCACGTAAAAAATTGCTACGCTGGCATAT
>DBXJ01000096.1 GCA_002309475.1 Bacteroidales bacterium UBA1215 | reverse complement strand
ATAAAAAAAATGCTGTTCGCTACCGAACAGCATCGTCTTTAAATAAAAAAATTGTCTGCTATTAAATTATTATTGAAATTATTTCAATCTTAAAATTGTATTCGGGCCTACACCTGCTTCGAAACTATATTTCTTTGTTCCGTCGCTGCCGAAACAATAAACATCTCCATTAGATTTAAAATCACCGGCATCACCAATATATACATTACCATCGGCATCAACATTAATAGCATACGGATAGCCAAAAGTAGTACTTGATGTATTGATATCGCTTTCACTTCCTGTCAACAAATCTATTTTCTTAACCCACCATGCATAAGTGGTATAATCCATTCCGTATGCGTATGCTACGTCATTGTAGATAGTGAAATTGCTTGCTGTCACCTCGTATGTAGCCACCAATTGATTGTCGGTAGCACTTATCTTTTGAATACATGGCATTATTGCAGCATAATCTCCAACACTCAATACATAGACATTTCCGTAAGAATCGACTCCCATTCTGCCCGGGTTTAGTCTCACTACAATTTTTTCTACTTCTGTAAAAGTGCTGAGGTCTATTACAGATACTGTACTATCATAATTAGGATAATCTAATCCGCCGGAATTGCTGACAAACAATTTGCCATTAGAGATGCATAATGCCTCCGGACTTTTGCCTGCTTGTGCGGTAGCTTCTACTTGCAACGATGTGGTATCAATTCTTACCACCTCGCCATTATAGCAGCAAACGTATGCCTTGCCTGCATTAAAAGCAATTCTTCTTGGCATCATTCCAATACCATCTTTATCTACCAAAGAAATTCTTGACAAAGATTTGCCGTTGTTAATATCAACTACTTCCACTGTGTTGGAATTATTGACTACAATGTACAATTTAGCGCCATACAATTGCATGTCATTACCAACATCTCCCAAAGAACGACCATTAATATCGTTGAAGATATCGTATGTAACTGCATTGCTGTCAATATCATAATAAGACAATACAGCACCATTGGTCCCATACAAACCTTCACTCAACACTAAAACTCCATTACCGAATAAAGAATCATCTTCTTTCGGTCTCGGTCTACAAGACACTACCGTTAACACTACTATAAGTGCCAACATACTCTTTTTTAAAATACTCTTCATCTTTTTAATTATTTAAATTTATACTTATGTTAATTTGTTTACCATTTAAATCCTAACTTCAATCTCCAAGAAATACCTGCAACAGGGAAATTATCAATGATTTCATAATTTTTGTTAGCTACATTCAATAATTCTACACTTGTCTGCAAGGTAAAGGCTTTTATTTCAAAATCTCTACTGACAGCAATGCTATGGTCGAAATAGGGTTCCATAGCAAAGGCTGCTACATTTTGTCCCAAACGATACCTTTTTCCCACCATCACCAGCACATAAGCTACATCCACCCACTTGGTGTTCAGCAACAAGCGACAATTACCGCTATGGCGGGGCGTATAGGCAATTTGATTTTTGTAGGTTTTGCTATTTTCATCAGTCATATCAACTGCATATTGATAAGAATAAGATAGATTTATGTCAATATCCATCCATGAAGCGGCTTCAATTTGCAAATATGCAACAGCGTCTAGCCCCCATACGTGCACTTTGCCGTAATTCAACATCGACCAAATAAAGAGATTTCTATTTGGAAATGCCACAATTTTGTTGTTAACCAAATGAAAAAAGCCATCTACACCAACTTTGAAATAAGGCACCGTTTGCCCAAAATTTTTCACCCATGTCAGATTACACATCACTTGATGAATGGTTTCCGGTTTTAAATCGCGGTTGCCTGCCAATTGATAATACATATCATTGAAAGTCGGCAATCTGAACACATGCTGATAAGTGGTGGAAAAAGTCAGTTTTTCCTTTTTCAGCAAACGAAATTCCATATTGGCAGCCGGTGAAAAATGATTAAAACAATCGGTTCTATTGTCAATCTTTGTTTTATCCAAAGCATAGGTATGCAACAAATTGGCTTGCAAACGTAGAAATTGATATTGATATGTCATTGCCACATTGGATAGTATTTTCCACCGATGCGGATAGGCAAATTGATACAGATTGGCCGACATATTGGCATAAGAAATATCGTTGGAAAGAGAAATATTTAAATCTTTTATCACATTCAACAACAATATATTAGACATATATATTTCACGTTGATAATAGTGATTATCGATTTTCCCTTCAGAATTGTGATATTTTGGGTCTATATAATGCGTATGAGCATAATTGAACTTCAGTATATTTTTATAACTGACAACTTTTTTAAATTGGTGAGCATAAACTGATTGTAAAAAATAGTTGTCATCATCCAGTCTTTGTTTGCTCGGCTCTGAATACAAGATAGTAGCTCCCGGCAGACCTTTTTTAGCATTGTACAAATACCCTTTCAAATGCCATGAATTGGAAGAATCGGCATAAAATACATTGGCTACTGCTGAAAAAGCAGAAACATCTGCATTTTTTCGTCTCTCGTTGGAGATGCTGTCATTGGCTCCGCCATAATACAGTTTGTAGGGATAGTTACCTTTGGTGTATAAATATTCCGCTGATATAGATGTAGAAAAATGCTTACCTATTTTATTCTCTATCAACAAATAAGGATTGAAGGTAAGGAAAGATCCCATTTTGATGCCGACATTAATATTGACAGGTTTTCCTTCTTTAAAAGAAGGTGTTTTTGTCATTACCTGCAAGGTATTTGCAGAGGCGAATAGACGTGCCGGCTTAAAGATATCTGCTTCTGCATTGGCATTGATCATGGCTAAAGTTTCCATATTTTCCAAAGACAATTTACCTACATCTATTTGTCCTGTCTGACAATCCGACAAAGCCACCCCGTCAAAGCTGACTGCTGTATGATTGGCACCCAAACCTCGTACGGTAATGGTTTTCAACCCACCAATACCTCCATAGTCTTTCAAATTGACACCGGAAAAAAACTTTATTGCCTCAGAAAGTTGGTAGGCACTTTGCAATTTTTCGTCTTCAATATTTAATATTTGTTTGGAGCTAACATTAAAAGGTTCGTAAGTACCATAAACGGTAAAGTTTTCCATGGTTTGCTGCTTGATAGTATCTTGGGCAAACAGCAAATTTCCTTTTGCAGAAACCACAAAAGACAATACAACTATCCATTTTAACTTACTTCTACTCATCACTTTTTTCACTAAACTAAAGCAATGAGCATATTGGTGAGATAACAGCTACGCTGACACTGTGCCTTTTCCTCGAAAGCTTTAGTGAAAAAACAATTTGGCAGGTCTTCTGACTTACTTCTGTTTTAGTGCCTTCCCATCTTACGACAGTGACATGATTACTAAAACAATTCTTGAAGCTTACAGCAGCGGGACTGTTAAGGATTTTCACCTTATTCCCTTTTCATCTGTATCAACAGAACCAAATCGGCGGCAAAATTACAACTTTTTTTTCATTTATACATTTTATTGATTATTTATTTTTTAATTATTTTTAACCAATGATTTTCAATATTTTATCATTTTTATAAAATGTTTTGGCAATATATTTGTATTTATACAATTATTTTTACTATCTTTGTAAATTAAAACTATTTGATTATTGAGTAATAAATTTTAAATAATTGGCACATGAAAAAGAATGTTTTATCAATCCTCTTATGCGTTATTTGTTGCATTGCCTTTGGACAAGAAAAGTTAGGAAACCGACTCATGCCACTTCCTTCTGTTGACATTAAAACTTTGGGTGGCAGTTCTATCAATACCAAAGACCTTCAAAACGAAGGTAAACCTTTCATCATTTGTTTTTTTGCCACATGGTGCAAACCTTGTATGACAGAATTGAAAAATATTTCTGATGAATATGAAGATTGGCAAGACGAAACAGGAGTAAAAATCTATGCAGTTTCCATTGACGATAGTCGTTCAAGCGGCAAAGTAGCTCCGCTTGTTAAAGGTCAAGGTTGGGATTTTGAATTTTTGTTGGATGAAAATTCAGATTTCAAACGTGCCATGAATGTCAACGACATTCCCCACACTTTTGTAGTGGATGGCGAAGGAAATATTGTTTGGCAACATGCATCTTATGCTCCCGGCGTAGAACAAGAATATATCAATGTTGTACGCAATATACTTTCCAATTCCTCTCAATCCAAAACAGAATAATCTATATGAGAAAAATTTATCTTGTTGTAGCAGGTATATTATTAACATGTGCGACAACATTTGGACAAAATAATTTCATAAAAAACAGTAGAGTTACCGGCAACTTTCAATTTGATGGACAATACTATATTCCCAACGAAGCAATAGGTGCCGATACCGTAAAAGAAAAAGTAAGAGCCAATGCCTTTGCCAATATCAACTACACCTATGAAGGATTTTCGGCAGGCTTTCGCTACGAATTTTACAAATATCCTTTAATAGATTTTGAAAAAATCAATTATGTCGGTCATGGTATTCCTTATTATTATGCCAGCTACAATCACCAATATTTTTCTATTACTTTAGGCAGTTTCTATGAACAATTCGGCAACGGATTGATATATCGCTCCTACGAAAACAGAAATTTAGGTTATGACAATGCCACCAAAGGTGTTCGTGTAATTGGCAAACCCTACAAAGGCATCACGCTTACAGGTATTTGGGGTACACAAAGAAATCTTTTCGAAGACCAAGGACAAATTCGAGGCGGAGACTTGGATTTATCTTTCACAGAGATGTTTGACAAGATTGGCAACAGTATGTTTCGTGCAGGTGTAGGTGCAAGTTTTATATCCAAATATGAAAGAGACAACAGCACAGAATATCATCTGCCGGAAAATGTCGCCGCATACGCTGTAAGATTGAATTTTGGCGTACAAGATTTCAATTTAAATGCCGAATGGGCAGGAAAAGTCAACGACCCTTCCACACAAAACAGCATGATATACAAAAATGGTCATGCGCTATTGATTAACGCATCCTATGCTATGAAAGGATTGGGCATTTACTTAACGGCATTGCGAACCGACAATATGGATTTTCGTACCAAACGTACTGCCGTCAGCAACAACAATCTTATCAACTTTATTCCTACACTGACACGCGAGCATACTTATGCCCTGCCATCCATGTATCCATACGCTTCGCAACCTCTCGGACAAATTGGTTTTCAAGCACAAGTCAACTATCAAATTCCTAAAAAGACCAAAATCGGAGGAAAATATGGTACGGACATATCTATCAACTATTCCCGCATTCATGGCATCAAGCAACATTTAGTTGCAGAAGCGATTGAAGCAGGCAACGATATGTCCGGCACCGATGGCTATACATCTCCGTTTTTCGGCTTTGGAGAATTATACTTCCAAGATTTCAACATAGAAATCAGTCGTAAATTCACCAAATCGTGGAAATTGGCATTATCTTATGTATTTTTAACCTACAATCAATCAGTAATAGAAGGACATACCGGAGAACCCGAGGTGCAATCCCACACAGTGATTGCCGATTTAACTTACAAAATCAACAACAAACACGCTCTCCGTTTGGAATTGCAACACATGTATGCCAAAAAAGAAGCCAACGAAGGCAGCAATGCCAACAAAGGCAGCTGGGCTTATGGACAATTGGAATATTCTATTGCCCCGCATTGGTTTATATCTGTTTTGGATAGATGGAACTACGGCAACCCGGACCCTAAAAAACGCATTCACTACTATGCTGTTTCAGGTTCTTTTGTTTACAAAACTACAAAAGTCAGTCTGACTTTCGGCAAACAATATGAAGGCATTTTGTGTGTAGGCGGTGTTTGCAGAACCGTTCCCGCCTCCTACGGATTAGGAATGAACATTGTAACAAGTTTTTAATAAATGATAATTGAGAAATGAAAAAAATCATTATACTTAGTTTATTAACAATATTTATTTTTGCTTCTTGCGACAAAATCGAAAAACCCTATCGCATAGAAGAAGATGTCGTTGACATCGTTGACACACCGGATTTTCCGGAATTAGACCTTGACCATGTAATTCATAGAATACTAATAGAAGAATACACAGGACATCTTTGTTACAATTGTCCCAAAGGTCATGAAGCCCTCAACAATATAAAATCCCTAATGGGCGATACTGTGGTTCTATTAGCCATACATGCAAGATCGCAATCTGAACCAGAAGACGATAACTATACCGACTGCAATATCGGCTATATTAACGATTATCGTACCGAAGCCGGCAACAATTATGCAGAACGATTTGTAAGTTTAGGTTTACCTGCTGCAGTATTTAATCGAACAGAAATCAATGGGATATATGAACAAAACGCTCCTGAGAGTTGGGCTGAAATTGTCAATGAAATAGAAAGAACACCCGCTGATTTAGCCATTCAAATTATTCCCGTTTTCAACAAAAAGCAAGACACTGTCTTTATTTTTGTCAAAACAACCTTACTCAACACGATGAATGCCAATATGAATCTATGCGTATTGCTATCTGAAAGCGGAATTGTATCTCCTCAAAAAAATAACACTCCTAAAATTGGTACTGTACCGGACATTTGTGAATACACACACAATCACATGCTTCGAGAAAACATTTCCCCTATCTTAGGATCTGCCCTTCGCATATCTGCTGCCGAAGAAAGTCAACTCAATGTTTATGCTTTGCCGGTTTCTTCCAAGTGGATTATCAGCCATTGCGACATAGTGGCTTTTGTATATAACACTGATACACAGAAAGTATTACAAGCAGAAGAATGTTCATTTTATACACCGGAAACTAACAACTAACAATGGCTCAGTTAAAGAAATTAGCCAATCAGACGGCAATTTATGGTTTAAGCAGTATAGTCGGACGATTTCTCAACTATTTGCTTGTTCCGCTTTATACCTATAAAATAGCAGCCGAATCGGGAGGTTATGGTGTAGTTACCAACATATATGCCTATACTGCCTTTTTGTTAGTATTGCTGACATTCGGCATGGAAACCACCTTCTTCCGTTTTGCCAATCGTGACGGAATAGATCCTAAAAAGGCATTTTCAACAGCATTGTTGTCTGTAGGTTTGGTGGCATTGACATTTGTGGCCTTATGCACAGCATTTTTGCATCCCATTGCCTCTTTTTTGAACTATGCCGACCATCCGGAATACATAGAAATAATGGCCATTGTGACGGCATTAGACGCATTTCAGGCTATTTTATATGCCAAACTGAGAAATGACAATCGGCCGGTAAAATTTGCCACACTGAAATTAAGTTTCATTTTTCTCAATATAGGTCTCAATTTATTTATCTTCCTTTTGGCACCAACACTTTATAAAAATTATCCGAATTTGATGAGTTGGTATAATCCGAATTACCAAGTCGGCTATATTTTTGTTGTCAATCTCATTTGTACATCTCTTATCACATTAGGATTTATTCCGGAATTGAAAGATGCCAGACATGGCATTGACATGCCACTATTGAAAAAAATGATGAAATACACAGGACCACTGTTAATATTGGGTTTGGTGGGCATTTTAAATCAAGTGGCAGACAAAATTTGCTATCGATTTATCGTTCCCGGTGCCGAAGGTGAAGTGCAATTGGGAATATATGGAGCCTGTGTCAAAATTGCCATGATTATGGCAGTGATAACACAAGCCTTCCGATATGCGTATGAACCATTTGTTTTTGGAGAAAATCATCGCAATGCACAACAAAATACCATTACACAAGCCAAAGTGATGAAATACTTTGTCATGTTTACTTTGTTGGCATTTTTGGCGGTAATGATGTATTTGGATATTTTGCGGTATATCATTCAAGAAAAGTATTGGGACGGGCTGCGTGCCGTACCTATTGTCATGATGGCAGAAGTTTTTATGGGTATCTATTTCAACCTTTCGTTTTGGTACAAACTTTGTGACAAAACCTACTGGGGAGCCATCATGTCGGCTATCGGCTGCGTGGTGATGCTGGCTATCAATTTTATCTTTGTGCCAAAATTCGGCTATATGGCTTGTGCTTGGGGTGGATTTTTCGGTTACGGAATTTGTATGTTACTTTCTTACTTTATCGGTCAAAAAGAATCTTATGTGCCTTATAGCATACTGACAATTTTTAAATATTTCGGCATTACATTATGTCTGTATTTTTTGAGTTCCTTATTGACAAACGCTTGTTTCTTCGGCTGGCAGTTTCAACTATGGGCAAACACGCCGACCTTGATAGTTAGAATTATCATTAATACAATATTGTTTTTATGCTATTGTGCATTTATCTTATACAATGAAAAATCACTGGTAAATAGTTTGTTTTCATCTATTCAACGTAAAATTTTCAAAAAATAGAAATATGTATCGCGGAAAAGTACTATTTATTGATTCAGCAGATACTTCTTTCACTACCCGACTTCGTGAATTAGGGTTTGAATGCCACTACAAAGATGTGAATTACGAACAAATGTTTGACATTGCACAAGACTATGTCGGCTATATTATTCGCAGTCGCTTTGTGATTGACAAAATACTCATTGACGCGAGTAAACAATTAAAATTTATTGCTCGCATAGGTGCAGGCATGGAAAATATTGACGTTAGCTATGCTCAAGAAAAAGGCATATCCTGCATCAACTCTCCGGAAGGCAATGCTGATGCAGTCGGAGAATTTGTCATCGGCAATTTACTTGCATTGTTTAGAAACACTATCCCTGCCGACAACGAAGTTCGCAATGGCGAGTGGCTCAGAGAAGAAAACCGCGGATACGAAATCAATGGCAAAACATTCGGCATTATCGGCTATGGCAATATGGGCAAAAGTTTAGCAAAAAAACTCAGTGGCTTCGGTTGCAAGGTGATTGCGTATGATAAATTTAAGAAAAATTTCTCCGACGAATTTGCCACCGAAGTTTCGCTAAAAGAACTAATCAGTCAAGCAAATATCGTTAGTGTACACATTAACTACACTCCTGAAAATCATTATTTTATCAATCAAGCTAATTTTTTCAGCCAACTTGCCGACCCTATTTTCTTTGTCAATACTTCTCGTGGAAAAGTATTGAATACCACCGATTTATTAATGGCTATGAATAGCGGATTGGTAAAAGGTGCTGTGTTAGATGTATTAGAATACGAAAACACTCATCTACAAAATTTACCCTACGAACAATGGGACAGAACCATGATGAATTTGGCAAAAAATCCTGACGTGATACTTTCCCCTCATATTGCAGGACAAACCGTTGAATCGCTCACTAAACATGTAGATGTACTTATCGACAAGTTGATGCAACTACCTTTTATGAAATAATAAGATGGAAATAATATTGACTATTTTTTATTGCTTATTGTTTGTTATACTGATAAAAAGAGTTCCTTTTTTTCAGACCAAACATATCAGTAGCAATTTTTTAGTACTCCTATTTCTCATCAAAGTATTGTGTGGAATAGTATTATTTTTCATCTATACCTACTACTACGATCGCAACGATGCCGATATTTTTCGACTTTTTGACGATGCCAAAGTCATCTATTCAGCTTTTCCTGACAGAATGGATGACTATTGCAAAATGTTACTCGGCATAGGTGATGATAGCAACTACTTCAAAGAACATTATTATGAACCAATGATATACTGGAGAAAATCCTACAATACTAACATTTTCAGCGACACACATTTCTTAATACGTTTCAATGCTTTAGTAATGTTGTTTTCGTTTGGTCACTTTAATGTTCACACTATTTTCGGCTCATTTTTGTCCTTTTTCGGATTATTTTGCATCTACAAATTTTTTGAAAAGAATACCTACTCTTTCCACAAATTGCAAGCAATCATCCTATTTTTATTGCCATCAACTTTGTTTTGGACTTCCAGTATTTTGAAAGAGAGTTATATTATATGCGGCATCGGCATCTTTATCTATTCGTTCTTTTTACTTTGCCAACCGGCAAGCATTGGCAAAAAAATATGGACATGTTTCTGTTTTTTATTCAGCATCTATTTGATATCACATGTAAAGCTCTACTATTTAGTGATATTGCTTCCTCTATGTTGTACCTTTATGTTCAATAAGAAAAAAAACATACAACATCCTCTCATTACTTATGCTTTATTGATATTGATTTGCATACCGGCAGCCTTTTTTATTATTCAAAAAAGCGGTTACGATATCCTCAACATGATGGCTTTTAAACACAACGACATGCTCAACTTGGCTATTTGTAAAAATGCCAAAGTGGTTTCGTATGAATATTTGGACAGCACTTGGTGCTCGTTTATTCAATTTTTTCCGAAAGCCCTATTTTTTGCATTGTGTTTTCCACTACCTTTCACCCATCATTCCCTCATGATGATATTGTCAGAAGTGGAAAATATAATTTTATTGCTATGGCTTGTCACCATGTTGGCATTAGGATTCAAAAAACATATTAAATATAAAAATCTTTTCTGGTTTTGCTTTTTATTTGCCCTTGGCAATGTGATTATTATCGGCTACTGCTCCCCTATCATCGGTGCATTGGTACGATACAGAAGCACCACTTTGCCATTCTTCATGCTGGCAGCATTGTTTTTGTGCGATGAATACAAACTGAAAAAGCATACAAAGAATATTCTTAAAAAATTAAAAATCAATTCAATATGAAATACTATATTATTTCAGGAGAACCTTCCGGTGATTTGCATGCAAGCAATCTTGCTAAAAATCTGTTTTTAGCCGACCAAGAAGCACATATTCGTGCTTGGGGCGGACATTTGCTTCGTCAAGCCGGTGCCGAAGTGATTAAAGACTACAAAGACTTGGCTTATATGGGTTTTGTAGAAGTGGCGACACACTTGGGAAAAATCATCAACAACTTTTCTTTTTGCAAAAAGGACATTCTCGCCTACCAACCGGATGTAGTTATTTTGGTGGATTATCCGGGCTTCAATCTCCGCATGGCCCAGTTTCTACATCAACATCATATAAAGGTTTTCTATTATATTTCTCCGCAGATTTGGGCTTGGAAGAAAAATAGAATCAAAATTATCAAAAAAAATGTGGACGAAATGTTTGTTATTTTGCCATTTGAAGTCAACTTCTATGCTTCCAAGCAATTTCCGGTTCACTATTTTGGGCATCCACTGCTTGATGCAATAAAGAATTATCAAGGCGACAGAGAATTTATCCAAAACAATCACTTAAGCGAGCAACCGATTATCGCCATTTTGCCGGGCAGCCGCAAACAAGAAATACAAAGAATGCTGCCGACTATGCTCGCTGTAGCAAAAAAATACAACGAATATCAGTATGTAATTGCCGGAGTGGAAAATCATCGAGAATTATATAAAAAATATGTTCACGATGAGCATATCAAAATTGTCTATCACCAAACCTATGCTTTGCTACAACATGCAGATGCGGCTATGGTGACTTCGGGAACTGCCACTTTGGAAACTGCTTTGTTTAATGTGCCGCAAGTAGTCTGCTACAAAGCCAACTATTTTTCCTACCACATTGCCTTGCATTTGGTGAAAGATATTCAATATATTTCATTGGTGAATTTAATAGCCGACGACCAAGTGGTTACCGAACTCATACAACACGATATGAATATAAACCGTTTATCGTTTGAATTAGACAAAATTCTCAACACAGAAGAAAGAGACATCATGCTAAGAAAATACCAACATCTGCATCAAGACCTTGGAGACGGCTCTGCTTCACAAAAAATCGCTGATTGTATGATAGATATATTAAAAAACAAAAAATAGTCAACTTTTTTATGATAGCATACAACTAAAAATGTTATTTTTGCAAAATTGAATATAATCTTTTAACATAATAAATATGGAAGTAGAAAAAATTACATCTAGCAAACAAGCAATGGAAATGGAAGCAAAATACGGTGCTCACAACTATCACCCGCTTCCTGTAGTTTTAGCAAAAGGAAAAGGTCCTTTTGTATGGGATTGTGAAGGAAAAAAATATTTTGATTTTCTTTCTGCATATTCCGCTGTCAATCAAGGACACTGCCACCCGAAAATTATCAAAGCATTGTGCGACCAAGCACATGAATTAACCTTAAGTTCTCGTGCTTTCTACAACAATTGTTTAGGTTCTTGGGAAAAATATGTAACCGAATATTTTGGCTACGACAAAGTGTTGCCAATGAATAGTGGTGCCGAAGCAGACGAAACCGGTTTGAAATTGGCACGTCGTTGGGGTGTGGTAAAAAAAGGTATTCCTAATGACGAAGTAATGATAGTATGCTGCGAAGGCAACTTCCACGGTCGTACTATCACCATTATTACCATGAGCAACGACCCTGAATCCTATGCCAACTATGGTCCTATGACTCCGGGATTCTTGCGAATTCCTTACAACGATCCGGATGCTTTGGAAAAAGTATTGGCAGAACACGGTGACAAAGTTGCAGGATTTTTGGTAGAACCTATTCAAGGTGAAGCAGGTGTATATGTTCCTGATGACGGCTATTTGAAAAAATGCTACGATATCTGCCACAAATACAATGTATTGTTCATGGCTGACGAAGTACAATGCGGTATTGCCCGTACAGGTAAAATGTTGGCATGCGACCACGAAGGCGTTCGTCCTGACATTCTTATTTTAGGAAAAGCCCTCGGTGGCGGCGTAGTTCCTGTTTCCGCTGTCTTGGCAGACGACGACATTATGTTGAATATCAAACCCGGTGAACACGGATCTACATTCGGCGGCAACCCTATCGCAGCAAAAGTTAGTATCGCTGCTTTGGAAGTGATTAAAGAAGAAAATTTGATGGAGAAAGCAGAGCGTTTGGGTAAAATCTTCCGCGAAGAAATCGGCAAGATAGAATCTCCTATGATAGAAAAAGTTCGCGGTAAAGGTTTGTTGAATGCCGTGATTATCCGTCCTAAAGACGGCAAAGAAGCATGGGATGTATGTTTGAAAATGCGTGACTTAGGTCTTTTGGCAAAACCTACCCACCAACATATTATTCGTTTTGCACCTCCATTGGTAATTACCGAAGAAGAATTGCGTGAAGCTATAGAAATTATCAAAAAAGCACTCAAGTCTTTTGAATAATATAATAATGACAATAAAAAAAGCACCTATAAGGTGCTTTTTTTCTAAATTCAACAAATAAATGCATAATTAATTGCATTTCCATGAGATATAAGATATTTATAGATTATCTAAAAACTGCGAAGTAATAAATATTGAAAATTATGATTATAGCAAATGATATTTCTATATTACAGAATAACAAACTTTTATAATAGTATGACCACCAAGAAAAACAACTACATCTATCTTATTTTCAATATATTGCATATTACTTACCATAAATTTTATCTATATATTTTTTCCTTTAAAAACACCGTTCAAACACTTAAAAATCAATATTACAACCCATAAAATCTATCTATGAACATTTTACATTTACTAAGTTGGTTCCCTACACCCGATGACCCCACATTGGGCAATTTCTGTGTTCGCATGATTGACTCTCTCCCTGAAGAGTGTCATTCGGTCATTCTTTCTGTATGTAATGGTAAAAACATGACACAATCATTTGAGATCAAAGAAATTCAAGGAAATCACCACACCCATGTTCAAATACACATACGACCACCTAAAAACAACGTTGTAAGAAAACTGAAAATGTTGTGTATGTATCAATATGGTCTAAATTACATAAAGAAATATTTCTTTAAACCTGATTTAATACACCTTCATGTAGCCTATCCACTTGGGCAAATAGCATTGCTGTGGAAGAAACTCTATGGCTACAAATTTGTTCTTACCGAACATTGGACAATATATCAACCACAAAACAAGGATATTTTTGTCGACAAATTAAAGAAGAAAGTCATTAAAATTGCCAATAATGCAGAACTTATCATGCCTGTTAGCATTGATTTGCAACACTGTATGGAAAAACATGGAGTGCATAATCACTTTAAAGTGATTTACAATTTACTGAATACAGATATGTTTAAACTTAAGCAACCATGTGTAAATTCCATATTAACAAATTTTTCTGGTTATAATATGCACTGCAATACGGCAGAAAAAAATATACATAACATCAAAAAACGAATGCTCCATATTTCTACACTGAGAGACGAAGCCAAAAACTTCAGTGGCATTTTGCGTACTATTGAAAAACTACACATGCAACGCAATGATTTTGAATTACACGTCATTCACGATTACCAAGCTACAGAATTTAAGAAATTTGTAAAAGAACATAAACTCTCCAATTGTGTCATCTTTCATGGCAAAAAGAACTATACAGAAGTAGCTTATGCCTATCAAAAAGCTGATTTTTTTGTCATGTTCTCTAATTTTGAGAATTTGCCTTGTGTCATCGTAGAAGCCTTTGCTTCGGGTTTACCTGTGTTAAGCACTGCAGTAGGTGGCATTCCTGAAATTCTCTCCAACGATCGTGGAATTCTCATTCCTCCAGGCAATGAGGACGCTTTACTACAAGGTATGAATTATATGCTTGACCATTATCAAGATTATGACAACATGGCTATTCGATCATATGCCATCAACACATTTTCTTCACAAAATATTGGAATTCAAATATATAATGAATATAAAAAAATTAAGAACTAATTTTTTACTATGAAAAACTAAAAAACTTATCATCAATACATATTTAATTCTCATTGGGAAAACATTGTGAAATGAATGGAAAAAGCAGAGCGTTTGGGTAAAATCTTCCGCGAAGAAATCGGCAAGATAGAATCTCCTATGATAGAAAAAGTTCGCGGTAAAGGTTTGTTGAATGCCGTGATTATCCGTCCTAAAGACGGCAAAGAAGCATGGGATGTATGTTTGAAAATGCGTGACTTAGGTCTTTTGGCAAAACCCACCCACCAACATATTATTCGTTTTGCACCTCCATTGGTAATTACCGAAGAAGAATTGCGTGAAGCTATAGAAATTATAAAAAAAGCACTCAAGTCTTTTGAATAATATCTATCCTATAAGTGTAAAAAAGCAGCCTGACGGCTGCTTTTTTTTATACGCTATTTTTTTCTGATATACTTTATTTCACATCCTTTACCAGGCGGACAGAATGACCATAGATGCGGTTGGCGGTGTACCAAAATCCCATGGGATAAACATTGCTTGCATTGAAATACAAGTAATTTGCACCTTGTGTACCACAGACTGTAATTGACCAATAGTTACCGCAAGTAGCGACATCATGAACCGAATTCCCGTCACGGCTGCCGGCAGCTGGCAGAAATATACAACCTATAGTTTCCATTTTCGTCCAAGTTGTTGCATCGATAATATTGGATGCATATGCAGCACCTTCTGTATTAACATTGGTTAATGTATAATAAGTATTACTATAATCATCCGGAACAATTATCAAACCGGCAACTCCGTGTACTGTAGCTTTTGCATAACGTATGCTTGATGAAGTGGAGCGGACATTCATCAAATATTCCGATTCTTCTTTGGTTAGCGTACGCCATGTGCCCGGAGCATCTGTTTTTTTGGTTTGAGGATTGTAAATGGCATTATACACGCCCCAATCATAATTGGTACCTGTAATATTGTTGGCAGTATTGCCATAATCTGTCGTTACAGTACTTGTCATATAAGGATATTTATTATTATATCCGCTGGTTGCCCAACCAAACAAATCAATCCATCCCGTATAAGTGGAAGAAACGTTACTGTTGTCGGTTCCAACCATATCCCACTGATTGGGTGCGAAACGCCATGTACCTGCCTCAGTTCCATTACCTGCCACGGTATGAGTGGTGGCAGTATTGCCTCCATTGGTGGCACTCCACTGCAAGTTTCCGGGAGAGAAATTCACCTTTTGTGTTGCGGAAACAGAAAAAATACCCATATTTATCGGTTCTTCTCCGCTGCCGCCGCCATTACCCATTCTTACAAATTTCGCAACATACCTTGCATCGGATCGCACTATTATATAACGCGGATTTTCAGTACTGCCGTCCTGCCATGATAGAAATGTATAGTTAGGCTTGGCTAATGCTCTAATAGTAATTATCTTTCCTTTGGCATAAGTACCGCTGCCGGTTACACGTCCCCATGCTTCATTGTTACTTTTTACCGTAATGGTATACTCTTTTTTGCAGCTTGTAAATAGGCAACCAATTATTGCCACCACTGTCATAATTTTTAGAATAATCTTCATAGTAGTATATTTTATTTGTTTGCTAAATTTCCATTCTATTTTTTTCTATTTCACCCATTTAAAACAAAAATTATCTAATAATTTGCAAAGATAACACTTTTTTTTATTTTTTATACTTTTTATTCACTTCAAAAAAATTATTGCTAATGTTTGTCCATTCACATTTTTTTTGTACCTTTGCAAAAATTCTAAAACGACAAAAGATGATACAAAGAATTCAATCACTGTTTCTTTTATTGGCAGCTGCATGTTTTACCGCTGCTTGTTTGTTACCCATTGGTGACATTACCAACCAGTTTTATTATATTTATACGCCATGGAACGTGCATGATGCCACACCGGAAAACATTATCATTATGAGAACATTCTACATTGGCATATTGCAAGTTATCTTGGCTGCCCTATCTTTTATCACTATATTTTTATACAAAAACCGCCCCTTGCAATCTAAATTTTGTATTGGTGCCATTGTATTAAACTTTGTTTTGATTATATTAATGTTGTGGATATATCCGGATGTTGTCTTTCCAAAAAATTACATTCTACAAGACGGCACCACCGCTTTTAAATTGGTACCGTCACTCATGTCCGTTATTCCATTAGCATTCTTATACCTTGCCAACAAATTCATCAATCAAGACGAGGACAAAGTAAGAGCGGCAGACAGACTACGTTAACATGAATTTTAAAATACACGCTCCTTTTGAGCCTGCCGGCGATCAACCGGAAGCAATAGCATCGCTGGTTGAAGGCATTCAACAAGGAGTACCTTGCCAAACTTTGCTCGGCGTTACCGGATCGGGTAAAACTTTTACCATTGCCAATGTTTTAGAGCAGATCAACCGCCCGACTTTGGTACTCAGCCACAACAAAACTTTAGCAGCACAACTTTATAGCGAATTCAAGGAATTTTTTCCGGAGAATGCGGTGGAATATTTTGTTTCATACTACGACTATTATCAGCCTGAAGCCTATATTCCCACCACCAATACCTATATTGAAAAAGATTTATCCATTAATGAAGAAATTGACACATTGCGTTTAAGAGCCACTTCCGCACTGCTCTCCGGCAGACGTGATGTAATTATAGTATCTTCAGTAAGTTGCATATATGGCATTGGCAATCCAAAAGAATTTGCCAACGCTACACAACATGTCTATGTCGGAGAGAAAATTGCCAGAAACAAATTGATGCGAAATTTGGTCAATGCCTTATATTCCCGCACCGAAGTAAGTTTGGAACGAGGAAAATTCCGCGTTCAGGGAGATACATTAGATGTATTTCCTTCCTATGGAGACTATGCTTATAGAATGATATTCTGGGGAGATGACATTGATGACATTATGGTGATAGACCCCAAAGACAACGGCATTGTGGAACACATTCAAGAAACCAACCTCTACCCTACCAATATTTTTATCACTTCGCAAGAAGGCATCCACCAAGCCATACACGACATACAAATAGATTTGGCGGAAAGAGTGGAATATTTCAACAATATCGGCAGACATTTGGAGGCAAAACGTTTGGAAGAACGTGTTGTTTACGACATGGAGATGATTAAGGAATTGGGTTATTGCTCGGGCATAGAAAACTATTCTCGATATTTTGACCGCCGTCCGCCTCATACTCGTCCATTCTGCCTGTTAGACTACTTTCCAAAAGATTTTCTCACCATTATTGACGAAAGTCATGTTACCGTTCCGCAAATCGGTGCCATGTATGCCGGCGACAAGGCCAGAAAAACCAATCTAGTAGAATACGGATTCCGCCTGCCGGCTGCCTTTGACAATCGTCCCCTTACTTTTGATGAATTTGAAGAAATGACAGGACAAACCATCTATATTTCTGCCACTCCCGCTGAATTCGAATTGCAGAAATCAAACGGAGTAGTTGTAGAACAAGTAGTTCGGCCTACAGGACTTTTAGACCCTTTGATTGAAATTCGTCCTTGCAAAAACCAAGTGGACGATTTATTGGACGAAATTGACAAAACCACTTCCAAGGGAGAACGCGTGCTGGTGACCACTTTGACCAAGAAAATGGCGGAAGATCTTTGCAAGTATCTTATCCGCATGGATATCAAAACCCAATATATCCACTCTGATGTGGAAACCATGGACCGGGTGGAAATCTTGCAAGAATTGCGAGAAGGCATCATAGATGTAATTGTCGGTGTAAATTTGTTAAGGGAAGGTTTAGATTTGCCGGAAGTTTCTTTGGTGGCTATTTTAGATGCCGACAAGGAAGGTTTTTTGCGTTCGGAACGCTCGCTGACACAAACAGCAGGTCGTGCTGCCAGAAATGCCCATGGAAGAGTTATCTTCTATGCCGACAAAATAACCAAATCGATGCAGGCAACTATCGACACCACCAACAAAAGACGGGAAAAACAAATGGCCTACAACCAACTCCACCATATAGTTCCTAAAACTATCCAAAAAGATATTGCCGGTTCCATGTTCAACAACGAAGGAAAAACGCATGAAATGCCGAAGAATATTCCTTCAAAAACAGAAAAACCTGTACAAAAAACCGAAGACTATCTTTTGTCACCCAAAGAACTTGACAACTTGATAGCATCGAAGAAAAAAGCTATGGAAAGTGCAGTAAAAGAACTCGATTTCATGTTAGCAGCACAACTGCGTGATGAAATCGAGCATTTGAAAACTATCAAAAAATCTCAACCTTAAGAATTCTTTAAAATTTTATCTATTTCTTCCAATTGAACCTTGAAGTGACGATCGGTTGCTTTCAAATTGTCAACGGTACGGCAGGCATGCAAAACTGTAGCATGGTCTTTATTGCCGCATTGTGCTCCGATTTGTGCCAATGACAAATCGGTATATTTTTTTGCAAAGTGCATAGACACTTGACGCACTTGCACAATATCTCTCTTTCTTGACGAAGTGAACAAATCTTCCAATTTGACATTAAAATAGTTGCATACCACTTTTTGGATGTAATCAATGGAAATTTCATGAGCGGTATTTCTTACAAATTTATCTATCATCTGCTTGGCAGATTCTACAGTAATTTTTTTCTTGTTCAAAGTAGAATAAGCCATAATGGAGATGATGGCACCTTCAATTTCTCTTATATTGGTGACAATTCTGCACGACAAATATTCTATCACTTCTTCCGGAATACTGTCAATACCATTGCGATACAATTTATTTCTAATAATTCTCACCCTTGTTTCTCTATCCGGAGACTGCAAATCGGCCGACAATCCCCATTTGAATCTTGACAATAGGCGTTGTTCAAAACCGGCAATTTCCGCCGGAGACTTATCGGCAGTGATAATGATTTGTTTGCCTTTTTGATGGAAATGGTTGAAAATATGAAAGAAGGTTTCTTGTGTTTTGGTTTTGTTGGCTAAAAATTGAATATCATCAATAATCAACATATCCAACATTTGATAAAAATGGACAAAATCGTTGATATTGTTGCCTCGTGCAGCTTCTACATATTGTTGCAAGAATGTATCTGCATCAACATATAGTACTGTCAAATCGGGATGATAGATTTTTGTTTGCAAGCCAATGGCATGAGCAAGATGCGTTTTGCCTAATCCGACTCCTGAATATAAGAACAAAGGATTGAAAGCGGTTTTACCGGGGTCTTTCGCAATGGCAAAACCGGCAGCACGTGCCAAACTATTGCATTCTCCTTCAATAAAGTTGTCAAAATTCAAATCTTTATTCAATTGAGATTGAATATTCAATTTTTTCAATCCGGGAAGCACAAACGGATTTGGAATTTCTTTTTGGTCGGTATCTTCATCTATGTGAATATTGAGTTTTTTATCTTGCGAACTAACTACACCAATACCCGAGGTCGGCAGTGTCATGGTCTGCTCGTTGACAACTAATATTTTATATTCTACTTTTCCTTCTTTGCCTAAAACTCTATGAATGGCACTTTTTAACAATTGCCAATAATTTCCTTCTATCCACTCATAATAGTATAAACTCGGCACTTGAACGGTTAAAACCTTATCTTTTAAACCGATAGCCTTGATAGGTTGAAACCAAGTAGCAAAATTTCCTTCGTCAATATTATCTTTAATTATTTGCAGACACTGCTCCCAAACCGACTGATACTCCTCCATTGTGCTTATTATTTCTTTTTTAACTATGTGTATATCTTTATTTTGTCATATTTTTGATATATGAATTCATTCACAAATTATAATATACTGTTTTTTAATGCTTTATTTTTGTTAATGACTTCAAATTTCAATTTGCAAAAATAACAAGAAAAAGTTTAGATATTTTATTTTTTTTTAATTTTTTTTTGAAAAAAAAGTGTATAGAAATATTTTTTTATACAAACATATAAATTCCCAATTTTTCTGTTGTGATTCAAAAAAAAAATGCTATTTTTGCAATATGAAAGAAAGATTGCTGAAGTTTATTCAAGAAAACAATTTGATTGGCCAAGGGGAACGTGTACTCCTGACAGTGAGTGGCGGAATAGATTCTATGACCATGCTACACTTGTTTATGCAGACCAACATTCCTTTTGCTGTTGCTCATTGCAATTTTCAACTGCGGGAGCAAGATTCTTTTCATGATGAACAATTTGTCACCGATTTTGCCCGGCAACATCACTTGGAATACTACTGCAAGCGTTTTAACACCTTGCAATACTGCCAAGAAAACAAATTGTCGGTGGAAATGGCTGCCAGAGAACTTCGCTACAAATGGTTTGCAGAAATTTGCCAAGAACATCATTTTCAACTCATTGCAACAGCACACCATTTAGACGATGCCATTGAAACCTTTTTTTTGAATGCCATCCGGAAAACAGGTATAGGCGGTTTGCATGGCATCGCTCCCAAATCAGGCAATATCATTCGCCCTCTTTTGTTTTGTTATCGAACAGATATTCAACAATATGCAGAGAAAGAACAACTGACCTATTGCGAAGACAAAACCAATCAAGACGATGCCTACACAAGAAATTTCATCCGCTTGAATATTATTCCTCAATTTGAACAACTACGACCTGACTTCAAGCAAAATATGACAGGAACTATTCAAATTGTAGCTTCACAACATCAACT